>NZ_PDKG01000002.1:300000-485158 GCF_004116725.1 Arcobacter sp. CECT 8986
TTAATGAACTCTGATGAAATAAGGAAAAAATACCTAGGAGCATAAGTGTTATCACTTAACGAGTATATACAAGTATTTATTGGTATTATGGCAATTTTTAGTCCATTGTCAGCAATACCAATTTTTATATCACTAACAGCAACTTCTTCACAAGAAGATAGAAATCAAACTGCAAAAACAGTTGCAATTGCATCTGGAGTTGCAGGTATAATTTCTGTTTGGATTGGTGAATATATATTACTTTTTTTTGGAATTTCAATTGCTGCATTTAAAATAGCAGGAGGTATTTTATTACTTCTTATGTCTATAAATATGTTAAATGCAGAAATTCCAAAAGCAAAACATACAAAAAATGAGTTAGAAGAAGCAAAAAATACATCAAAAGAAATAGCAATAGTACCTTTAGCAATCCCTTTGATTGCAGGTCCTGGTGCAATTTCTACTATTATTATTTTTTCTCAAAAAAGTCATAGTTTAATGCATCTTATTATTATGACTTTGATTATTACTACTTTAGCATTTTATATATGGGGAACATTAAGAATGTCAACTTATATAAACAAAAAGTTAGGAATTACAGGGATAAATGTAGTATCAAGGGTTATGGGTTTACTTCTTGCATCTATTTCTGTACAGTTTATAATTTCTGGATTAACGTTAGTTTTTCCTTTCTTGACAAAATAGTTAGCTATTTATTATTTATTAACAAAAAAACTATATAATTTCACATTAATAAATTAAATAGGAATTTACTGAATGTTATTAATGAAATTAGAGACAAAAGAGAAGTTTTGTTTTTTAAGACTAGCTCACTATCTTGCTAGAATAGATAGTGATTATGGTGAAAAAGAACATGAAATAATAGAAGAGTATTGTGTCGAAATGGGTATTGAAAATGAAGAGATTTTCGATGTTGATAATTTTGATTTACAAGATACTTTAAAATGTTTTAAATCTACAAAAAGTAAAAAAATAGTAATGCTTGAATTAATGATTTTAATTCATGCAGATGACTCTTTTGACTTTAAAGAAAAAGAGCTAATAGAAGATATAAATAGTACTTTTGGTTTTTCAAAAAGAGATATGAGTTACTATTCTCAATGGGGAAAAGCAGTAGCATCTTTATATGAACAAGGGCAGTTACTTATTGAGGAGGATTAAAAATCCTTCTTAATAAGATGCTTTTATAGTCTCACCTACATATGTAATAACTGGAGTTAATTTTTTTAATTCTTCAAAAAATGTATCATCTTTTTTTGATACTTCTTCAAGTGTAAATTTCAAACATTTTTCATCTTTTGTTGTACCTTTGCTTAAATAAGCAATTGGAGTAGAAGCTGGAAAACCTTTATTTAATAGACTCTCTACAATCTGTTTTGCTTTATATGCACCCATCATAATAATTAGATTTTCTCTTTTATGGTATGAAGTTACAATTTCATTGAATATTTCTAAATCATGACCTGTAATTGTTCTATATGAATCTGAAAAACTTCTATCAATTGAAGGTATCATAAAACTTTCAGGTACACTTGTAGTTGAAGAAACACCAGATATAATAGTAGGAGTTATACCTATTTGTTTTAAAGCTTTTACTTCTTCGTATCCTCTACCAAATACAAATGGAGTTCCACCTTTTAATCTTACAACAATATCTTTTTCTTTTGCATATTTTATAAGAAGTTCATTTATCTCATCTTGATTTTTGATATGATGACCTTTTCTTTTTCCTACATTAATTTTTAAAGAGTCTTCTTTACAAAATTGTATAAACTCTTCATTTACTAAAGCATCATATAAAATTACATCTGCTTTTTTTAAAATATTTACAGCTTTTAATGTAAAAAGTTCTATGTCACCTGGTCCTGCACCAACTAGATATACCAAAAATAACTCCTTATAATATTTTGTTATGATAAAAATTAGGCAATATAATATTATTATTTGACTTAATATTATATTTTAAAATAAAATAGTAGAATATCAATTATAATATAATCATAAAGAGTTCTCAAAGTATTAAATAATAATAAATAATTTAATTAGTAGGAAGTTTGTGTTAAAATGCAAAGCATGGAAATTACGAAAGCACTTGATTTAAAAATAGAAAAATTAATCCGAGATTATGAAAGAATTAGAATAGAGAATGATTCTTTACGTCAAGAATTAAATGAATTAAAAAATTTGAATGATGAATTAACTAGAAACAATCAAGATATGCTTTTAAGAATTGATAGTGCAATTACATTAAAAAAAGGTAAGAAGATTGACTCAGAAATTGACTTTTCATATTAATAATATGGCTTATACAATAAGTGTAGATGAATCTTTAAAAAATGAGCTAACAAGATATTTAGAAACTGATAAAAATTTAGATACAAGAGAGTTATTGGCAGCATATATAAGAATTTCGCAAGAGCATTCTAAGTTTAAACAAGAGATAGAACAAATATCAAATAAAATTCCATCACTTTAAATGAAAAGAGCTTTTTCTTTAATAGAAGTTGTTTTTACTATTACTATTCTTTCAATTATTATTACTTTTATAAGTAGTAACTTCTCAACTCTTTTTACAAATGTTGATATAACAAAATATAAGCTTCAAGTAGAGCAAATAAGAAGTTCACTTAAAAGTAAAAAAACAAAAGAGTTATTATCAAATAAGATGTTATTTACAAGTTTAGATAATGCAGCAATAAATAAAGAAAATGAAAAACTTTTCTCAAATATTTTAGCAACGCCTATTATCTCTTCAAAAAGTTCTTGGATAAAATCTACTAAGAGAGTATATACACTAAATTTAAACGATAACAAAGTAAAGTTTGAATATAAAAATAACTCATTTATGTGTATAAATAAAAATAATTTATGTAAAGAGTTTCAATGAAATATTATGAATTAGCTATTTTAAAATCTCCACTTTCAAATCTAACATATCAATCTAATGAAACTTTACAAATAGGAACTAAAGTTCTTGTAAAATTAGCAAGAATAAAAAAACTTTGTGAAGCTGTAATCATAAAAGAAGTAGAACAACCAAGTTTTAAATGTGTAGATATAGATACTATTACAGTTGAGTATTATAGTGATGAGATGATAGAAATCTCAAGTTTTATTTCAAAATATTATGTTTGTAGTTTGGGTGAAGCTTTAAGTATTTATACACCATTTGATAAATCATTAGAAGAGCCATTTGAAAAAAAAGAGTATGAGTGTAATATTGATTTATCTACAAAGCAACAAGAAGCATATGATTTTTTAGAAAACAAAAAACAAGCATTGCTTTTTGCAAATACAGGAAGTGGAAAAACAGAAGTTTATATCAAAGCTATTGCAAAACATTTAAACGAACAAAAACAAGCTGTTTTATTGATGCCTGAAATTTCATTGACTCCTCAAATGCAAAAAAGACTAGAGAAAGTTTTTGATTCTAGTGTTGCAATTTGGCACTCAAAAGTAACAAAAAAGAAGAAAAAAGAGATTATTGAAAAGTTATTAAAAGGTGAAATTAGATTAGTTGCGGGTGCAAGGTCTTCACTATTTTTACCTTTTAAAAATTTAGGAATAATAGTAGTTGATGAAGAGCATGATGAGTCATATAAAAGTGATTCTAAACCAAGATTACAAACAAAAGATTTGAGTTTGTATATTGCAAAGAAATATGATATTCAATTGATACTAGGAAGTGCAACTCCATCAATATCTTCTTTTAAAAAAGTTCCTTATTATAGATTAACTCAAACTTTTTTTGAATCAAAAAAATATATTGATTTTGATGAAAGTGATACAAATTTATCACCAAAAATTTTAAATAGAATAAATAATACTTTAAATAACAACCATCAAGTTATTATCTTTTTACCAACAAGAGCAAATTTTAAATATCAAATATGTACAAGTTGTGGAAAATCTGTTGAGTGTCCTTACTGTTCTGTTTCTATGAGTTTGCATAAAAATGATTTAGCTTTAAAATGCCATTATTGTGGATATACGCAACAAATTCCAGAGTTTTGTCCTTCTTGTAATACAGGAATAATTCATAATTTAAGAGTAGGAACTGCACAAATAGAAGAAGAGTTAAACGAAGCTTTTCCAGATAAAACAATAAGAAGATTTGATAGAGATGAGATAAAAACAGATACAAAACTAAAATCAGTTTTGAATGATTTTAATAAAAATAAAATTGATATATTAGTTGGAACACAAATGCTTTCAAAAGGGCATGATTATCATAATGTAAAATTAGCAGTTGTTTTAGGAATAGATTCTGTATTAAATATGAACTCATATAAAGCAAGAGAAAAAGCTCTATCTTTACTTATTCAAATAGCAGGAAGAAGTGGAAGAAAAGGTGAGGGTGAAGTAATAGTCCAAACAAAAAATCAAGAGTTTTTTGAGTACTATTTTCATGAAGCAGACTATAAAGATTTCTTAGATGAAGAGTTAGAATTTAGAGAAGAGTTATATCCTCCCTTTGTAAAAATGGCAAGGGTTATTTTCTTCCATGCAAATGGATTAAAAGTTAAAGATGAATTAGATAAATATGTAAAAATACTAAAAGACAATAGTAATATTGAAGTTGTAGGATTTGGCCAGTGTGCAATATTTAAATTAGCTAATAAATATAGATATGAAATCATAATTCGTTCAGTTAGTATAAAATCAATTCTTGAAGCTCTTCATAGTATTGATTCTACTATGGCTACTATTGATATGGACACAACTCACTAAAAATATTTTTAAAGTTATCTTAGAGAAAGTTATTGTATAATCCACAAAATTTCAAGGAGAATAAATGGCTTACACTAAAGAAGAGTTTAAACAATTAGTAACAGATATTCAATCACAAGATTGGTATAAAAACCCAATTGGATTTGGTATTGCAAGAGTTGACAGAGGACAACTTAATAAAGATAAAATTTTACAAGCAACTTATCCTGTGGCAAATTGGGAAGAAAATTATGGAAGTGCAGCTATTTTCTTAAATGCTTTAAAAGAGAGTGGTGTTGATGTAGATACTTCAAAATCAGAGTTAGTTTGTGATTTAAATGATAAATTTTTAGAAAAATGTATAGAGTCTTTTAGACCTTATATTCCAGAAGCAAAAGGGCAAGACCATAAAAATGTTCAAGTATTATCTACTCTTGCTTCTTTACCTATTGATAGTGGTTTAACTGCTGATAATTTCAAAGTAGTATTTATATTTGAAGATACAGAACCACAAACTGCAGAATCAGTATATTTAAAACTTTATGCTTTATCATTAGGAAAAGCAAAATTAAGAAGTCTTAACTTAAATGGTGCATTTGGTAAATTACAAAATTGTGCATGGGTTGGAAATCAACCAATAGAATTAGACTGGTTAAGAGAAAATGAAATTGCATTAAAAATTTCTGGAAAATATCCAACAATTGATATGGTAGATAAATTCCCAAGATTCTTATCTCACGTAATTCCTGCTGATAATACAAGAATTTTAGAGACTTCAAAAGTAAGATTTGGAGCACAACTTGCAGGTGGAACAACAGTAATGCCTGGTGCTGCTTATATTAACTTCAATGCAGGAACTGAAGGTGCTGTTATGGTTGAAGGTAGAATATCTTCAAGTGCTATTGTTGGAGCTGGTTCTGATGTTGGTGGAGGTGCGTCAATTCTTGGTGTTCTTTCTGGAACTGATGGAGTGCCTGTTTCAATTGGTGAAAATACTTTACTTGGTGCAAACTCTTGTACAGGTACAGCAATCGGTGATAGTTGTATTCTTGATGCAGGTGTTACAATCTTACCAGGAACAAAAATTACACTTTCAGAAAAAGCTGTTGAGCAATTAAAAGAGATTAATCCAAATAAAGAGATTAAAACAGTTATGAAAGGTATGGATTTCTTAGGTGTTAATGGAGTTCACTTTAGAGTTAATTCTCAAACAGGTCAAACTGTTGCTATGAGAAGTACAAGAGAAGTTAAACTAAACTCAGACCTACACTAAATAATAAAAGAAGAGATAGTAATCTCTTCTTTTTCTACTTATAAATTTTTATCATAATTTCAACATATTTAAGATAAATTTACTTCATGGAAAATAAATATAATATTGGCGGACAAATCTGGGTTCAAAAAGATGGTGGAAATTTTATGGGGCCTGGACGTATAAAATTACTTGAAAAATTGATTATTAATTCAAATCTAAAAATAGCTGCTCAAGAAGCAAATATTGAATATGAAATAGCACTTAAAAATATTAATGCAATTAATAAAATAGCAAATGAACCATTAGCAATTAAACAATCAAATGAAGATACTTACGAAATAACAGCATATGGTAAAAAAATCATAGAATCATATAACAAATTAAAAAAAGAGCATGAGAAGTTTCTTTTGGAGATTAATAAGACTTTTACAAATGATATTGAAGCTTAGATTCTAAATAAATCTTTTGGGTCAATGTGGTAAGAGTTTTTTGTCGCTTGGAAATTTAGTGTATCATTAACTCTTCCAATTACATAACCTTTTTTTATCCATTTACCCACTTTTAAAGTTGGAGCAATTTCATCTAGGTGCGAGTAAATTGTATGTAATCCATTGCTATGTTGTACAATAACAACATTTTCTAACATACCAGCATCTTTTTTAGCATATACAATTTTACCATTAAATATAGAGTAAACTTTTGCTTTTGGAATATTTGTTTTTAGTATTACAGATTCATTAAATAGTTTGATTTTATAAACAGGGTCATAATATTTCCCAAAGTTTTTTACAACCTTGAAACTTTTTAGAGGTGAAATTGTTTTTTTACCTCTATATCTTGATATTTTAACCCCTCTTGTAGAAGAACCAATCATCTTAACATCCAAATCAATATCTTCAGCAAATCTTTTTTCTACTTCAGCTTGAGTATTGTTTTGTTGTTTTTGTCTTTGTTGTTCTCTTCTTTTTTTCAAAGCAAGAAGTCTTTTTTGTCTTTTCTCTCTTGCTATTCTTTCTCTTTTTAATTCTTGAGATTTTAAGATATTTAGTTTTTCAAGAAGTGAAGATAATTCTTGTTGTTTTTGAATAACACTTTTTAACTCTTTTTGATAAATTTGATGTTTAACTTCTAATGATTTTAGTGATTTTGAGTGATGCTTTATTAGTTGATTTAACTCTTTTTTCTTCTGCTTTCTCTCTTGTATATAATCACTTATTTTATTTATCTCTTTTTGATTCTCTTTTTTATTTAGTGTAACTTCTTCATAGTTATTATTTAGTTTTAGTATTTGATCTTTTGAGTGCTCTGATAATAAAGTATAGATTTCTGTATCAATTAGCTCTTTTGGTGAGCTTTCATCTGCAAGTTTTATTCCTATTGAAGAAGTGAAGTTTTCAATAATAGTATCAACTATTTGCTCTTCATTTGTCTTTTTCTTTTTTATTAAAAATTTTGATTTTTCCTTTAATTCATCTAAGTTTTTTTTTGAAGTTTCTAAAAGGTTTTGATGCTCTTTAATATCATTATTTACATTTACAATTTGAGATTCAAGACTTGTTAACTCTTTGTTTTGTAGTTGAATTTGTCTTGCTAAAATCTTTATTTTTAGATTTGTTCGCATCTTTTTGGATTTACTTTCATCAAGTATAGATTTATTTGTCTCTATTTTTTTATCAATAGTCTTACTAGAGGCATTTAAAAAGTTTATACAAAGTAATGAAATTAGAATATATTTAATCATTTTTCAATTTATACTTAATTAATACACCAAAGATTGTTAGAATAGAAATACCAAATGATAAAAAGAAAAGTTTAAATAACTCTTTACTTAAGGACATCTCAACATCAACTATATCGTTTAATTCAACAGGAAATACCATTGTTAAATTAGTAACCAAAAATGAAAATACACCAGCAACAATAAAAAATGCTAAAAATGAACTTAATATTGCATATTTTATAATTGTTGATGAACTATATAAAATAGAAGCACCATGAAGCTGTAAGATTGCTATTTTTTCTTGATGCTCATAAAACCATATTTGTATCTGTTTTGCTAAAATCAATACAGAAAAAATCAAAATCACAATAAACAAAATAAAACTAATCTCATTTATCAATAGAAGTAATAAATATACTTGATTATGGTTTTTTGAAAAAATCTCTACTTTTCTAATATTTTTATTCTTATAAAGTTCATCTTTTATATCATTTAGTTGAGTTGTAGTTGGAAAACTCTCTAAATGAACTTTATAAAAATTTGGTAATTTTTGTCTTAATAACTCAATTGAAGTAGTCGATAAACTTGATTTAATATCATCAATTATCTTCTCTTTTTTTAATGTAGTTATCTTTTCAACTTTCATTCCTGCTATTTCATTTAACTTCTCTTTTATCAAAGGAGTATTTGTTATAACAACAATAGAATAATCATCTGCAATCTTCTTTTTATATTTATCTACTGTATTTTGAGTAAACAAATATAGAGTAAATGTTATTAACATTGCACATAATGGTATTACAAAAGCTAAAATATTTTTAAGAAACTTCATATATTATTCCATCTTCAATTGATAATTGTCTAAATCTTATGCCAAAGTTTTTAGGTACTCTATGTGTTACAACAACAACTGTAATTCCTAGTTGTTCATTTGCACCTTTTAGTAAGTTCCAAACAACTTCAGCTGAATAATCATCTAAGTTTCCTGTTGGTTCATCTGCAATTATTAACTTTGGGTTATGTGCAAGTGCCCTTGCAACAGCAACTCTTTGTTGTTCTCCACCACTTAGTTCATTTGGATAGTATCCAGCTCTATGACCAAGTTTTACATGAGCTAAAAGTTTATTTGCTTGATCCCTTGAAACTTCTGTTGAGTAACCATTTATTTTAAGAGGAATCATAATATTTTCTTCAATTGTCCACTCATTTATAAGTTTATAATCTTGAAAAATGATTCCAATATCTCTTCTTAATTTTCTTAAGTTTTTAGAAGTTACATTAAACATCTCTAATCCATCGATATTTAAACTTCCATGTTTTAATCCAATATCTCCATAAAAAGATTTTAAAAGCGTTGATTTTCCACTACCACTTGTACCACCAATAAAAATAAACTCTTTACTGTTGATAGTAAAACTACCTTTTTTAATAATAAATTTATTTTCATCGTATGCTAAGTAGATATTTTTTGCTTTTATCATTATTTTAAAATCTCTTTTAACCTTTCATGAGCTTTAATATTAGCACTTGTAGGAAGTGGATTTCCTTGGAAATAGTGTGCAATATTATTTTTTACAAATATAAATTTGCTAAGAGGTCTATTAAAACTTCCTAATGTCACTTGAATAAGTGCAGAGTTTTCCTCTTCTAGTAAAAATAAATCTTCAATATGAATAAAAAAACTTTCATCAACCATTGGTTTATTTGTCATGATTTTTTTGAAGTTTTCTAAATCTATCTCTCCAAAAGAGAAATCATGTTTTAAATCAATCTTTTTATCCTCTTTTTGACACTGTAAAACTACATCGTAGATATTTTTACCTTGTTTTTTCCATCTATCTTCATATTTACTTGATACTTCTAAGTCTTTGTTTATATCAACTGTGATTCGACCACTATTTAAATTTGTTAATAAATCCATACAGTAATCAAAATATTTTCTACTATCTGTTCTTAACTCTAAAGTACCATCAATTTTAAGGACTCTTAATGCTTCATCAATAAACTCATTTGAGTAGATTCTTCTATGAGGTTTTTTATCCCAAGGTACAGGAAAATGTACAAATATCTTTCCTACTTTATTTGAGTTAATAAACTCCATAAATAATCTTGCATCATAGTTTACTACTAATACATTTGTTATATTTTGAATTTTTAATTGTTTTAAAAGTTGCTCAATTGAAGGAGTATGAATTTCAAGTCCTATGAACTGAACATCTGGATTGTTTTTTGCTTGATAAAGTAGATGTCTACCACTACCAAAACCAATCTCTATTTGAATCTCTTTGTCTGTTTTAAAATCATTTACAAAATAATCTATCTCTTTTAAATACTCTTTTTGAGGTTCAATCTTATGACTAAAGCTATTTGTATTAGAAAATACAACATTTGCATCTATTGCTTCAACATATGCATTTAGTGCATCTTTTACTAAAGTGATAGGAGTTACTCTTGTAACTTTATCAAACTTCAACATTTTGTTTTCATCTTTATTTTTTAGTGTAAGTAAAAAATCTTTATTATCGTAGTTTACACCAATTTTATACTCTTCTCTTCTGGCATCTTCTGTAAAATTATAAGATTTAGCCATGAAAGTAAAAGAGACACCATTTTTTTCAAATGGTATTTTTATCTCTTTATCATTATTAAATACTATGTGCGGCATATATTATTTTAACTCTCTTAATTTAGGTAATATTAATTCTGTTTCTTTTGTTTTTTCTGAAGCTATTCCATTTTCATCAACAGCTTGGATTGAGTAGCTATATCTAACTCCTCTTACGATATCTTTATCTTCATATCTTAGTGCATTAATTCCAGTGATTTTGATAGTTTTTTTATCAAAGAAACCATCTTTAATTGTTTTATATACATTGTAACTTACAGTTCTTCTATCAGCACTTTGCCAATTTAAAATTGCTCTTTCACCTTGAATTTGTGCAAGTGTGATAATAGGTTTTGCAACTTTTTGTAAAGTTGAACCCATAGCTGCATTTACATTTAAGTTACTTTCTAAGTTGTCTTTATCAATTGAAGATATTTTATAAAAATAGATTTTTCCATCTTCATTTACAAAATCATCATATGAAAGTGTTTTTGCACTAACAGTTTTTAGTAAAGAAAAACCACTTGTAGCATCACTACTTCTATAAATATTATATCTAATAACATCAGATGATTGAGAAGGTTGCCAATTTAAAATAATTTTTCTTGGTTGGTCATTTGATGCTTTTAATGTATAAATACCTTCTGGTAATGGTTTTGTTTGTGCTTTTACTATTTCACTAGGTTTTGTCGCAATATCATCAAAAGTATAAGCTACAACTTTATAGTTATAAACTACATTATCATCTAAATCTGTATCAATATATTCAGCTTGTAATCTTCCCTCAACTTCTGCAAGTTCATCCCATTGACTTGTTTGAGGAGAACTTCTATAAATTTTATAATAAGAGATTCTTTCATTTGTATGAGGTCTCCAAATAATTTTTATTTGTCTTGGAAGATTAGAAATCGCTTGAATAAAACTAACACCTTCTGGAATATCTAACGTTGTAACTACATAATCTTTTGTTGTTTTTGATTCAAATTCCCCATTTGTTGTACTAGAAATTTTATAAACATATTTTGTGTTAGGTTCTACATTATTATCTACATAGTGTGTTGCATATTTATTTTCGATGCTATCAATTAACTTTAGTTTTGTTCCATCTTTTTGTAGATTTGCTCTATAAAAATTGTATCCTACAACTCTACTATCATCAACTTTTTGCCATTCAAAAGCAATAGCATTTACATCACTAATTGATCTAATTGAGTCTGAGTTTACTACTTCGATTGAATCATCTATTTTTGGTTTTTGAGATGACATTAAGTCACCTTTGTAACTACAACCACTAACTAAAAGAGTTAAAGCTAGAGATGATGTGATTTTCATTAATTTGTTCATCTAAATTCTCCATATTAAAATATTGTATAAAAAAATTGTTCATATCTTGAGGTATATCTGCTTTGAAGTTCATCTTTTCATTTGTAATAGGATGATATAAATATAAACTATATGCGTGCAGATAAAATCTATTTATTTTATTTAATTCGCCCTTAAATCCATATAAATTATCACCTAGAATATGCCTATTTATCGAACTTATGTGAACTCTGATTTGATGTGTTCTTCCTGTAAAAAGTTTTGCTGCAATTAGTTCATATTTTTCATTTTTACTAAGAGCTATTTTACTAAATGCAGATTTTGCATATTTGCCATTTTCTACAATTGCCATTTTTAGTCTATTATTTGGATTTCTTGCAATTGGTTTTTCTATAATAGTATTCTCTTTTAAAGGTAAATCAATAATTGCAAGATAGTATCTACCCATAGATTTGTCTTCTAATTGTTTAGATAGTTTTACATGTGCTTCATTTGTTTTTGCAACAACCATAACTCCACTTGTACCTTTATCTAATCTATGAACTATTCCATGTCTTTCTTCACCACTAATAGTAGATAATGAAATATTTTTTAATTTTAGCCAATCTACTAATGTTGCATCTTTTACACTTGGTGCGTCATGTACTGTTAAATTATAAGGTTTATTTACTACTAAAATATGTTCATCTTCATATATTACTTTTACTTTTTTATCTTTTAGTGAATCTTTTATAAACTCTTCATCTTTTATTTGTGATATTTCAGCTTCTGGAAAACTTACTTTTACTTCTTGATTCTCTTTTAGTTTTAGTCCTGTTTTAATTGTTTGTTTCCCATCAACACAAACAAATCCTTTTTTTATTAGTTGTTCTATTTGATTTCTTGATGCATCAATATGCAACGAAAGAAATTTATCTAGTCTATTTGTTTCAAAAACAATAAAATTTTTATCCATATTTTGCTACTCTTTCATTATGCGTTTATTTGACAAAAGAATTGTATCTCATTTTGATTATTTAATTATAATTTTAATTTTACCATTAATACTATTATCATACCATTTGATAAGTGAAACAAATGATGCATTAGCCAATAAACAACTTATATATTTTTCATTATCTATACCATTTTTTCTAGGAGTATTTATTTTACCAATTAGAAAATATATAAGATTAATTCCTTTATTTTACTGGATTGGCATTGCACTTTTAGTAGCTGTTGAATTTTGGGGTGAATCAAGACTAGGGGCTAAACGATGGCTTAGTTTACCTTTTGTTAGTTCAACTATTCAACCCTCAGAGATAATAAAACCTGTATTTATATTGATGCTTGGATATTTAATACATAATAATCCACCACCAAGAACAGGGTATGGCCTTAAAGAATTTATATATTTCTCTTTTTATATATTGTTACCATTTATTCTAATTGCAAAAGAGCCAGATTTAGGTACAGCATTAGTTTTATTGTTAGTTGGATATGGTGTACTTTTTGTAATAGGAGTTAGTTGGAAAATTTGGGCAACTATTTTATTTGTAATTGCTGTTAGTTCTCCTTTGAGTTATACATATTTAATAAAAGATTATCAGAAAAAAAGAATAAAAGATTTTATATCTGAAAAACCTAGTTACCACGTACAACAATCAATTATTGCAATTGGTTCTGGTGGTTTAGCTGGTAAAGATAGTGATGAAGCAACACAAACTCAACTTAAATTTTTACCTATTGCAACAAGTGATTTTATTTTTGCTTTTTTTGTTGAAAGATATGGTTTTTTAGGTTCACTTGGATTGATTTTAATTTATGCTTTTATTATCTTTCACTTACTTTTAATGAACTATTATTATAAAGATGATTATGTCATTAGGGTTTTTGCCTCAGGACTTGGCTTATTAATGTTTTTAAATATGAGTGTAAATATACTTATGGTTATTGGCTTTGCTCCTGTTGTAGGACTACCTTTACCAATGTTTTCATATGGTGGAAGTTCTTTTATAAACTTTATTGTATTATTCGCTATTTTAGAAAATCTATTAGCCTTTAGGTTTATGGATATGTATGATTTTGAAAGGAAACTATAAGTGAAAGCACAACAAAGCTGTTTTATTGGATTTGAGCAAGACTTTGAAGAGTCTACTGCTGTACTATTTGGAGCACCATTTGATGGAACAACTTCTTTTAAACCAGGAGCAAGATTTGCTTCAAGTGCAATGAGAGAAGACTCTTGGGCTATTGAGAGTTATTCTCCATATTTTGATAAAGATTTAGAAGATTTAAATCTATTTGATTATGGTGATTTAGAACTTCCTTTTGGAGATAAAAAGAATGCACTTAGAATAATTCAAGAGCATGTTCAACAAATCATAGATGCAAATAAAATTCCAGTTATGATTGGGGGAGAGCACTTAGTATCTTTAGCTCCTGTAAAAGCATTAAGTAAAAAGTATGATGATTTAAATATTATTCATTTTGATGCTCATACAGATTTAAGAGAGGATTATTTAGGTGAAGCTTTAAGTCATGCAACTGTTTTAAGAAGAATTTATGACCAAGTTGGTGATGGAAAAGTAAATCAGTTCTGTATTAGAAGTGGATTAAAAGAGGAGTTTGAGTGGGCAAAAGAGCATACTCATTTAGAAAAATTTACTTATAAAACTTTAGCTGATTGTGTAAAAAGATTAGAGAATAAACCTGTTTATATTACTATTGATTTAGATGTTTTAGACCCAAGTGTATTCCCAGGAACTGGAACACCAGAACCAGGTGGAATTGATTTTCATCAAATGCTTGATATTATAAATATCTTAAGTAAATTAAACAATGTTGTTGGAATGGATGTAGTTGAACTAAGTCCAAAGTTTGATGTAAGTGGAGTATCAACAGCAGTTGCTTGTAAAACTTTAAGAGAATTAGTTCTAGCTACAATCAAAAACTAAACAATAACTCTATTTTTAAATATGGCTCTAACTTTATCCATTTTGGAATAAAAGTTAGCCATAACCACAATTAATGCATATTTTCCTTTTTTTGTTAAATATATTACTTCATCTTCAATATAGATAAAATCAAGTTTTTTTAATAAAAATAGTTCTCTTCTTAGATGTCTTTCTAAATTTATATTGAATTTTTCGTAATATTTTTTTATATCAAAAGAACCAGAAAAAAGAGTACACAAAAAATAGTATTGAATTATGTCTTTTTTGTTGAATGTACTTTTTGCAATAATCGAATCATTTTTTAAATCTAAAAGATTACCATAATTATCTAAATCATAACTATTTACAAACAAATTACCATCTAAATAGCTAAATCCACCACTTCCTAATCCGATATATTCATTGTATGTTGATACATACTCATCATTTAATTTTTCTACTGATTCTTTTGAAAATGACCACATATTATTCATATGATACTCTTGTAACATTTCACAAATTATATTATAAAAATTCTCTTTGTTTTTATTTGATTCAAATCTACTTATGAATTTACTATTTAAATCAGAACTCATTAAGGGGTATGTTGTTATTTGTTCTACTCTTAATTCTTTTGCTATTGTTATATCATTTTTCAATGATTCTTCTGTTTGATTAGGAAGATTAAATATCAAATCAAGATTTGTAATTGGTAAAATACCTTGAATTTTTTTTATTTTACTAATTAAAGTATCTTTATCTCCAAATCTATCAAATCTACTTAACTCTTTTAATATTTTATTATCAAAACTTTGAATACCAATTGATAATCTTTTTACTAGTCCTTTTAATTTTTTGATTGTTTGAGGTTCTATATGATTTGGGTCTGTTTCACATGAAATATCATCTACTTTAAAAACTCTTTTAAGAAGTTTTAATGTTTCTATAATTTCAGTTTCATGGATTAAAGGACTTCCTCCTCCAATATAAATAGAATCAACTTTAATATTATAATTTTTTAAAATATATATCTCTTTTCTTAAATCCTCAAAATATTTTATAGCTTTTTTTTCATCATATTTATATTTGTGAAATGTACAAAATGGACATAAGTTATCACAAAATGGAATATGAATATATAATAAATAAGAAGCATTCTCTTTCAAATGATTAAATTTATTATCCCCATTAGATGTTTTAACTATTTTTACTGATGAATCAAAGGCTTTATTTATTACACCATTTACTACATTATTTATAATTACATCTTTAATATTATTAATCATCTCTAACTCCTTTTTTTTGAATTATAAGACACAAGAGTAAATTTAATGTAAATTTTAAAAGAAAAATTAAGTATAAAGTTAAAATTTACATAAAATTTACTTAGAAATATTAAGATTCTTTTAATAAATTAATAAAGGATTCAAAATGAGTAGTACTTATACAAGAAGAGATTTTCTTAAAACTACTTCTTTTTCTGCAATATTAGCAGGTACATCTTGTATGGCGGGTAAGCTAGGTTCAATAGATACTCCCATATTTGATGATATAAATAAAACTGTTAATACTTATTGCGAAATGTGTAGTAGTAGATGCCAGATTGAAGCTAAAGTAGAAAAAGGCAAAGTTACTTTTATTCAAGGTAACGCACATTCAAAAGGAATGAATACTTCAATTTGCGCAAGGGGTGCTTCAGGTCATTCTCAATTATATGATGAACAAAGATTAGTTAAACCTCTTATTAGAGTTGGTAAAAGAGGTGAAGATAAATGGATGGCAGTTTCATATGATGAAGCTTTCAATTTTATATCTGAAAAATTAACTAAAATAAAAAAAGAGTATGGTGCTAAATCAGTACTTTTTTCTGGAAAAACAGGAGAGCATTTTAATCATTTAACAACTTTTACAAGTTTGTTTGGAAGTCCAAATTTATTCTCTCATGTTTCAACTTGTCCTATTTCTTATAAAGTTGCATTTCACCACACTTATGGTGCTGGATTAAAAAGAGATTTTCCTAACTCAAAGTACATCTTGAATTTTGGTCATAATTTATTTGAAGGAATAGCTGTAAGTAAAACAAAAAAATTTGCAAAAGCTGTAAATAAAGATAGTTGTAAATTAGTTGTTTTAGAGCCAAGATTTTCAGTTGTTGCAGCAAAAGCGGATGAGTGGTATAGTGTAAAACCAGGTACTGATTTAGCTTTTGTATTATCGCTTATTCATGTTTGGTTAAGAGATGGAAAATATGACAAAGAGTTTGTGGAAAATTATACAGTAGGAATTGAAAAGTTAAAAGAAAGTACAAAAACAACAACTCCTAAATGGCAAGAAAAAATCACAGGAATAAAAGCAGAAGTTGCAGAAAAAGTTGCAAATGAACTCTATGCAGCTGCACCTTCATGTATTATTGACTGGGGTCATAAAACAACAACAGGACAGAGTGAATTTCAAAGAACAAGAGCAATTTTAGTTGCAAATGCACTTATGGGAAATTTAGAAAAAGAGGGTGGTTTATTTTTTGGTAAAAAAGCAAAAACTGTAAACAAAGTAGCAAATATAAATATTGCACCAGAAATTTCAAATCCAGATAAACATATAAAAATGGTAAAAGATTTAAGAGTTGATAAAGCAAGTCAAGAAGGAGAAAATATTTTTGTTTCACGAAAATATGGAGTTTTGATGGACATTCCTGATGCAATTTTGTCAAAAAAACCTTATGAAGTTAAAGCTTGGGTTATGACAAGAACAAATCCTTTAGTTACCGTTGCAAATCCTCAAAAAATGAAAGAAGCGATGAATAAACTAGATTTAATTGTCGTAAATGATGTTTATATGTCAGAAACTGCCCAAATGGCTGATGTTGTTCTACCAGAAGCTACATACTTAGAAAGAGATGAGGGAATACATGATGTTTCATCAAAAGCGCCTGCTTATATGATGAGAAATAAAGTTGTTGAACCAATAAATAAAACTCTAACAAGTTATGAAATTTTTAGAGCTTTAGCTAAAAAAATGAATATTGATTCTGAATATAAATGGAACAATATAAATAGTTATAGAGCACATCAATCAAAAGGTGACATTAAACTATTAGAAAAATTAGCAAAAGATGGATATGCATCTTTTGATATACCAGCTTTACTTTATAGAGAAAAATCATATGTAGATAAATTTGTAGAAAAATATCCAACAGCTTCATCAAATTTAGATGAAAATGGACTACTAACTAAAATGATGAAATTTAAAACACCAAGTGGAAAAATAGAGATTTTTTCTCAAACAATAGAAGATGCCTTTGCTGGATATGGAGTTCCTGCAAATCATGATATGGATGTACAAAAAGGTTATCCTTATATTATAACATCAGGAAAAACTGCAATTCATACAAATGGACACACTCAAAATATTCCATATTTAAATATGTTAATGAGTGATAATCCAGTATGGATAAATCCACTAACTGCAAAAAAAGAGAATCTAAAAAATGGAGATAAAATCTTTTTAGAAAATGATGTGGGTAAAGAAAAAGCAACTGTATTTATTACAGAAGGTATAAGACCAGATACATTATTCGTTTATATGGGATTTGGTAGAGATTCAAAAGAACTAAAAAGAGCTGATGGTAAAGGTACATGTCAATCAAAACTATTATCTTTAGATAAAGGCCCAGTATGTTCAACAATGATTACAAATACTGGTGTAAAAATCACTAGAGCTTAAAGGGTTTATTATGAAAAAGAAATTTAGAATGATACACGATGAAAATCTATGTATAGGTTGTCAAGCATGTAGTGTTGCATGTAGAAGTGAAAATGATGTACCTGATAATGTATTTAGAATGCAGGTTCAAATTGAGACTAAAGGAGTATTTCCTGATTTAAAAATGGATATGCAAAGACACTCATGTGTTATGTGCGAGGATGCACCTTGTGTAACAGTTTGTCCAACTGGCGCATCATTTCAAACAAAAGATGGTCTTGTTCAAATTGACCATAGATTATGTGTCTCTTGCAAATATTGTGTTGTTGCTTGTCCTTATGATGCAAGATTTATGAATCCTATAACAAAAAATATTGAGAAATGTACTTTTTGTTATTCAAATAGAGTTTCAAAAGGATTAGAACCAGCATGTGTGACAGTTTGTCCAACTGATGCATTAGTATTTGGTGATATAAGTGATATGACTTCAGAAGTTTATAAAAAAGCAAAAGAGTGTAATCTTTTATATCCTAAAGCTAACTTAGGAACTAAACCAAAAGTAGCATTTGTTCCTAATAAAAAAGGAGTAAGTTATGAATAATGTATGGGGAAGTATGGCTCAGTATGATGTAATAAACTGGCCGTGGCCAATTGCAGTATATCTTTTTTTAGCAGGAGCTAGTGCTGGTTCTATTATTATTGCACTATTAGTAAAATGGAATAGACACGATAAAGAAGTGGCTACAATTTGGGATGCGATGGTAAAAGCAGGGGCTTTAATCTCACCTTTGACAATTATTATTGGATTGATTTTATTGATATTAGATTTAGGTAAACCTTTATCTTTTTATTGGTTATTGATAAGTTATAACTTTGAATCTGTGATGACATTAGGTGTAATTGCACTATTTTTATATACACCATTGTCACTTGTTTTTACTGCACTTATTTTTGAAGATGTAATCAAAAAAAATGCACTATTATCAATGCTTTATCCAGTGGTTAGTTATATAAAATCATATTCTAAATATGCAAAAAAAATAGAGTATGTATTATTCTTTTTAGCATTAATAGTAGGAGCATATACAGGATTTTTATTATCAGCAAATATGAGTATTCCTATGTGGAACTCTCCAATATTACCAATTCTGTTTTTGGCTTCTGGAATTTCAGCAGGAATTGCAGGAAACATATTAGTTGGAATGTTATTTTTCAAAAGTAGTATAAATAAAGAGAGTATAAAATATCTTTTGATGTTAGATTTAAGAGTTATTATGCTTGAAATTCCTTTATTACTTTTATTATTTGTTGGTATGTTTTATGCAGGTGGTGCAGCAAAAGTTTCTGCAATTCAAGCTTTAAGTGTTGGGAATTGGGCTTTAGTATTTTGGGTTGGTGTGATTGCTGTTGGATTAGTTTCTCCTGTTGTTATTGCATTAACAGCTTTAAAAAACCATGATTACAAAGTAAAATTTATTTTATTTAATTCTGTGGTTGTTTTAATAGGAGTTATTCTTCTTAGATTTTACATAGTTTACGCAGGTCAAATTTTTACAGGAGCATTATAAATTAGAGAGGTTTTAATCTCTCTAATTGTATACTAATCATATGAAGATATTACTTTTAGAAGACGATTATACTTACAATGAAAGCATAAAAGAGTATTTAGAAGATAGAGGTTTTATTGTGGATAGTTTTTATGATGGACAATCTGCACTAGAAGCAATTGTTGATAATAAATACTATCTTGCAATATTAGATATAAAAGTGCCTAAATTAAATGGTCATGAAGTTATAAAATATTTAAAAGATATAAATAATAAAACACCAATTTTAATAACTACTTCTTTAGTTGATATAGATAATATTACTATTGGTTATCAATTAGGTTGTAAAGACTATTTAAAAAAACCTTTTGAATTAAAAGAGTTAGAGTTAAGAATAAATACAATTCTAGAAGCACAATATAATGTAAATGCAGAAAAAGTAAAACAGTTAGAAAATGGTTACTCTTTTGACATCGCAACAACATTGCTAAAATATAATAACGAAATTGTTGATTTAAGTGTCAAAGAAAAAGAGCTTGTTGAATTTCTGATTACTAATTCCAATACATATTGTGATATTGAAACAATTAGAGAAAATGTATGGGAAGGAAAAGAGATACATCAAGCCGATATAAGAATGTATATAAGAAAAATAAGACTAAAAACTTATAAAGATTTTATACTTTCATCAAGAGGTTTAGGATATAAAATTGTCGTTTCCAAGTAATGAAAAAAAAGTTGCATATTTTTATACATTTTTATTAATGATTTTATTTACAATACCTGTGTATTTTACACTAAGTTACGCTTTTGAAAATGAGTTAGTAGTAAAGCAAATGAGACTTGAAAACTATGCAAATGAACTTGAGAAAAACATTCATTCAGAAAAAATAGGATTTGCAAGAAGTGTAAAAGTTAAGTTTGCTTTATTTAACAAAGAACAAAAAGCCCAAATATATAATCTTTCTAAAAAACTAAATAATTATGAGTTTAAAATATATAAAAGTTATCCATATTTATATTATAGAAAAGATATAGGAAATAATATCTATAATATCTCTTATATAATTTGTGAAATAAGACTAGATTATTCAAAGATTTTGCTTCTTGCTACAATTCTATTTTTTATTATTCTAATAAATATTTATATTCTAAATAAAAGTATTATTAAAAATATTTCAAAACCATATGAAGTGATGCAAAAATATACAAATATTTTATTTAATGATACTATGCATGAACTAAAAACACCACTTGGTATTATAAATATAAACTTGGATTTATTATCAAGAAAAACAGGCTCTTCAAAGCATATACAAAGAATGAAAATAGCGCTAAAACAAATACAAATAAATTATGAATCAATAGAGTATTATATAAAAAATAAAAGAGTGACTTATCCAAAAGATAAGATAAATTTATCATCTTATTTAAGTTCAAGAATAGAGTTTTTTGAAGATATAGCAAACTCTAAATTTATAAATATTAATGTCTATATTCAAGATAATATATTTATATTTATGAATGTTTTAGAGTTACAAAGAATAGTTGATAACACATTGATAAATGCCATAAAATACTCTAAACCAAATAGCAAAATTGATATAACTCTTATTTCTACACTTGACAAGTGTTCTTTAGCAATTAAAGATTATGGATGTGGAATAAAAGATGTAAAAAATGTATTTAAACGTTTTTCAAGAGAAGATGAAACACAAGGAGGTTTTGGCTTGGGTTTAAATATAATAAAAAATATTTGTGATAAAAATAATATAGTTATTGAACTAAAATCAAAAGAAGATGAAGGCTCAAAATTCACATATTTTTTTGAACTTTATAAAATAAAATTTTTAGATAGAATAGAAGATGAAAAATAAAAATATAATAAGTATTGTAATAATTGTACTTTTTAGTACTATTAGTTTAGTTTGGGTATTTAACAACTATTTAACATCTCAAAAAAAACAAAAAGATGAAAAAATAATTGATTTATATCTTGATGAACTAACAGGACTAATAACAAAAAATAAAAACTTAGTTTTAACTGCTTCTGTTCTTTTAGCAAAAGATGAAAGCATAAAAAAATGTTTAAGAACAAATAATCAAAATAACTGTTTTAAATACCTTATTAAATCAAAAGAGGGTTTATTAAATACTCAAATATTTGATGACCTTAGAATACATGTTCATGATAAAGATTTAAAAAGTTTCTTTAGATTATGGGATCCTAAAAAAGAAAGAGACTCTTTGAAATCTTTTAGATACTCTTTGTCTATGGTAAAAGAAGAAAAAAGGTCTTTATCTTGTATTGAGGTTGGAAGATATTCGATGTTAATAAGAGGAATAACTCCAGTTTTTGATGAAGATAAATATATTGGTTCAATAGAAGCTATAACTAACTTTGATTCAATCATAAAACACTTTAGACAACAAAATATAAGTCTATACATATTGATGAAAAATAAATATATAAGTACAGCTTCTAAAGTAGATTTTACTGATGAGCAAAAATTGAAAAACTATTTACTTCTAAATCAAACAAATGAAAATATATCTTTTTTATATGATTTGAAATTAGATGGAACAAATTATGAAAAGAAAAATTCTTATTATTTAGTTAGTACACCAATTTATGATATTAGAAAAAGTATTATTGGATATTATGTTTTAAAAATATATCTATAAGATTAGTATAAAATCTTATAGTGAACATATATTCTAATTTTTGTTTTTTCTTTAGGTCTTGGATAATCTTTGTATGCAGTTTCTATTGTCTCTTTTGTATTTTTATCCAGTGTTGAGTAGTTAGATGAATTGATTATTTTCATATCACTTATATCACCATTAGGGTATAAATAAAATTCAATTACATTCATTCCTTCTTGTTTTGTTCTTATTGCTATTCTTGGATATCCTCTTTTATATAGATATTTTTGTGTGATTCTTCCAATTTTTTTAAGATTATCTTGTAAAAACTCTTTTTGTACTTTTGTAAATTTGTCATACTCTTTACCATATAGTTTAATATAGCTTTTTGTCTCTTCATCTAGTAAATCTTTATCTAATACTGGATTTGATAGTAAAAAGTTTTCTAATGGGTCTTTTTTTACACTTCTTTTTTGTTGCTCTTGAATCTTTTTTTGTACTTTTTTTAACTCTTTTTGTTTTTCAAGTTTTTTCTTTTCTTGTTTTTGAGAGATAGGAATAGCTCTTTTTGTTCTTTTCTTTTGAGGAACTATTTTTTTATTAACTTTAGTATATTGTTCTTGTTGTTTATTTTGTAGTGTTTTGGGTGTTGAGTCCAGACTTTTAGGTCTTGGTTGAGATTGTACTGGATTTGCTTTTTTTAATCTTACAAATGTTAAAGAGCTTTTATTTGAGTTGGGTTTTAACTTATGCTCTTGTATAAAGTTCTCTTGTTTTTTTTGTACTTTATAATTATATAAAAAAAGAATATGTATAGTTATAGATAAAATAAAAGCAAGTATAATCGTTTTCATAACGGGATTATAGTATAATGAAGCTTTTAAATTTAAAAAGATAGGATATTAGATGTTTGAAAAGTCAATAACAGCATATGAAGAAGCAAAAAATGTAATTCCAGGTGGAGTTGATTCACCAGTTAGAGCATTTAAAAGTGTAGGTGGAACACCTCCATTTATTGATAGAGGTGAGGGTGCTTATCTTTATGATATTGATGGAAATAAATATTTAGATTTTGTTCAAAGCTGGGGACCTTTGATTTTTGGACATTGTGATAAAGATATTGAAAAAGCAGTTCTAGAAACTGTAAAAAAAGGTTTAAGCTTTGGTGCACCAACTGTTCTTGAAACAAAACTAGCAAATGAAATTGTAGAAATGTATGACAATATTGATAAAGTTAGATTTGTAAATAGTGGAACAGAAGCAGTAATGTCAGCTATTAGATTAGCAAGAGGTGTTACTAGAAGAAATAAAATCTTAAAATTTGAAGGGTGTTATCATGGACACTCAGATTCACTTTTAGTTCAAGCAGGTTCTGGTATGGCTACATTTGGAAGTCCAAGTTCTCCTGGTGTTCCAGCTGATTTAACAAAACATACAATGTTATGTGAATACAACAATATTGAAGATTTGAGAAAATGTTTTGAAGCAAGTGATGATATTGCTTGTTTAATTATTGAGCCAATTGCTGGTAATATGGGATTTGTTCCAGCAGATGAAGAGTTCTTAGAAGAGTGTAGAAAACTTTGTACTGAAAATGGAACACTATTAATTTTTGATGAGGTAATGAGTGGATTTAGAGCAAGTTTAACAGGAGCACATGGTGTTGTTAAACCAAATGCAGATATCGTTACTTTTGGTAAAGTTATTGGTGCAGGTATGCCTGTTGGTGCGTTTGCAGCTAGTTCTGAGATTATGGCTAACTTAAGTCCAGATGGAGCTATTTATCAAGCTGGTACATTAAGTGGAAATCCAGTTGCAATGGCAGCAGGATTAGTTAGTTTACAAAAAATTAAAGCAGATAAAGATTTATATAATAGATTAAATGCAAAAGTAGAAAAATTATTAAATGGTTTCAAAGAAGCAGCAGATAAAAATAATATTGCATTCCAAGCTAAATCTATTGGTTCAATGTTTGGATTTTTCTTTTGCGATATAGAGCCTAAAAACTTTAAAGATGTTGGAACTTGTGATTTTGATAGATTTGCAAAATTCCACCACGAAATGTTAAAAAGAGGTTTCTATTTTGCTTGTTCACAATACGAAACAGCATTTATGTGTGATGCAATTAGTGATGAAGATATCGAAAATTGTATTAGTGCTGCAAATGAAGTAATGGAATTATTATAATATATAGGTAACATATGGAAAACAATAACAACAATAACTATAAAGAACCAAAACATCAAGGAAAACTAAGAGCTTTAGATAATTTATCTTTAGGTATCTCTTTAGTAGCAGCAGTAGGACTTGGTTTTGCTGCTGGATATGGACTAAAGCATCTATTTGGATATGATTGGCTACTTTGGCTTGGATTGTTTTGGGGAATTTGTGCAGCAATTTTAAATGTTTATAAAGCATATAGAAGAGCTCAAAAAGAGTTTGAAGGTTTAGAAAATGACCCAAGATACGCATATAGAGCAAAATATGGCGATAAAAAGTTCGACGATGATGACGACGATTAAAAATTTTGCAAAAGTCTTTTTAATAGTAGACTTTTGCTTAATTGCATATGCTTTAATATTTCAAAATTACTATTGGTTATTGAATTCTCAAGTAGCATTTTTCTCATCGATGATTATTTCTGTTGCTTCATTTTTTTCATATAAGAAAAATGTACAAAATAGATTAAAAAACTATGATGCATCTTTGCAAAATGATGCAGAAGATAGAGATAAAATAGATGAAATTGATGACCCTTATGATTTATATTCAGAAGATATTCAAACAAAAGAAGAAGAGCTAACAGCAAGTAGAATAAAAGAGATAATAAAAGAAGAGAAGTCTAAAGTAAAAAGAAACTCTTTTAAAAATACTATATTCTCAGCTGGTGGTTATATTTCAATTTATAGAGTTATTGGATATGCACTTTTAATACTTGGTTTTTTTGCTTTGAATAATCATCATAAGTTTATTCCAATTGCATTTTTGATTGGTTTAGGTGTAGTACCAATTGCTGTACTACTTGCTAAACCTATTTTAAAATCAGAGGTAAGTCAATAGAAATTTTTGACTTATCTTTTGTAAGAATTACATATGAGTTTGTTTCATCATAATGAAATTTACTAAGGTCAGCAGGAATATCACCTGCAATTTCAATTGAGATTAAAGAGTATTTTTTACCTTCTATTCTTATATATTCACCAATTTTTAGCATTACAGTTGCTGTTATAACTGTTGATTCTTCAAAACATGCTAATGCTACATTTAATATTTTCATAAACTCTTTTGCATTTAATTTAAAATCAGGAATTGATGGGTCATAGTTTTTAACAAATTTAATATCAGATTTTGATTTCATTGCAGAGATAGATAGATCAACAAGGGTAAATACATTTCCCATGTCACTATTTTTAGTACTAAGTTTTGATTCTTTTTTTACCATAGTACTTTTATAAAGTTTAATATTTATAGCTTCTTCATCTTCATATGAAACAGTTACAGCATAAAAGATATAGTTTTTCATATGTAAGTCTATGTATGAAGTTTCTACTCCGAAGCTTTTAGGAGCATGTTTTAAAGCGATGTCAAATACCTCTTTTGAAGGTATTCGACTTAGTAAAAATTGAGCTTCTTGATTTGAGTATAGGATTTTTCCGCTAGATGAGAAAGAAAGAATAGGGTTTAAATCCATTTCTACCCAGTTTTCAAAAAATCCCATGATTAACTCTCGACATAATTTTTAAGATTTTTCCCAACTTTAGGGTGTTTTAATTTTTTAATTGCACTTGATTCAATTTGTCTTACTCTTTCTCTTGTCACGCTTAACTCTTTTCCAATCTCTTCAAGTGTTCTATCACTTGCATCTTCCATAAGACCAAATCTCATTCTAACAACAGCTTGTTCTCTTTCATTTAATTGAGCTAAGATTTGATCAATTTGACCTTGTAAATCTTCTTTCATAATATTATCTACTGGTGTTGGTGCTTTTTCATCTGGAACAAAATCTCCAAATTTACCATCATCATCACTACCAATAGGAGCTTCAAGTGAAACAGGTTCTTTTGTAATTTTAATAACTTGTTTTACTTTATCAACTGGAAGACCTACTTCTTTTGCGATATCTTCAACATCCGGCTCTTTACCATTTTCTTGGATACCTTTTCTGATGATTTTATTAATTCTATTAATAGTCTCAATCATGTGAATTGGTATTCTAATAGTTCTTGCTTGGTCTGCAATTGCTCTTGAAATTGCTTGTCTAATCCACCAAGTTGCATAAGTAGAGAATTTATAACCTTTTTTATATTCAAACTTATCAACAGCTTTCATAAGACCAATATTTCCTTCTTGAATTAAATCTAAGAAAGGAAGACCTCTATTTGTATATCTTTTTGCAATAGATACAACAAGTCTAAGGTTTGATTTTGCCATTCTAGTTTTAGCTTTATCAGTAATTTGCTTACCTCTTTTGATTTGTTCTAGAACGTCTTTTAACTCTTCTGGTTCTAAATCAAATCCATCTTTACTAGCTTCAGCTGTTTGGAAAAGTTTTTTTATTTCCATATATGTGCTAACCATTGTAGCTTCTGGAACCATTGAAGTGATTTGTGCTTTAGACAAATTTAAAATGTTATCTAAAATCTTTTGGTGATTTTTCTTTAATATATCATTAAAAAGTGGTAATTTATACTCTAATCTTTTTAATTCATTATCAAAACCTGTATCAGATTTTAGTGCTGTTTCCATTGCTTTTACAATTTCTGAGATTAATTTAGAAGTTGGACCTAAGTCTAATAGTGCTTCTTTTAATAATTTCTTTTTGAATGCAATTGCAAGGTTGTGTTGCATTACATCAAGTTCATC
Organism: Arcobacter sp. CECT 8986; assembly: GCF_004116725.1. Classification (NCBI taxonomy): domain Bacteria; kingdom Pseudomonadati; phylum Campylobacterota; class Epsilonproteobacteria; order Campylobacterales; family Arcobacteraceae; genus Arcobacter; species Arcobacter sp. CECT 8986. The sequence goes on from NZ_PDKG01000002.1 coordinate 327,287, forward strand.
ATCAGATTTTGCAGACTCTTTAGTTAAGAATTTTAACCAGTCTTTTTTTGCTTTTTCTAAAACTTTAAAAGCAGCAATAATTGTCTCAGCTCTTTTATCAAGTTTTTTTTGTTTTTTACCTTTAGAATCATCATCACTGTCATCAATATCTTCGTCAGTGTCAGAATCATTGTCATCATCACCATCATCAGAGTCTTCATCATCAAAGTTTCTGAAAAGTTCTTTTACTTTTCTTTCTCTATTAACTAATGGCTCTTTATATTCAAGAATAAAATCAATTAAGTATGGAACGTAACAAATAGCATCTAAAATTACATCTTCACCCATTTCTATTTTTTTAGATATTTCTATCTCTTCTTCTTTTGTAAGAAGTGGAATTTGACCCATTTCTCTTAAATACATTCTTACAGGTGAATCTGAACGACTCCATTCTAAAAGCTCTTTACTTTTTAGTAAATCATAAACATCTTCTTCGTTCTCTTTTAGCTTATTTCTTAAATCTTCTTTTCTTTTTGCCTCTTCAGCATTCATTCTTTTAGCTTGTTCTTGCGAACTAATAAGTTGAACATTATATAGTTGAACTAAAGCTATAAGTTTTTTAATGTTTGCAGATGAAGGTGCTTTTGGAAAGATTTTAATGATTTTTTCATAAGTTAAAATAGAATCCTTGTACTCTTTAACAATTTGTTCTATCGATTTATTTAAATCTTTTGCACTCATTTAGTAAAGTTCCTTATTTAAGATAGGTATATATTATACCGAAATTAGTTAAAAAAATAATTAATTTTATTTATTTAATCTATAATTTTTGAAAAATTGGATAAAATGCGAGTTCTTTGAATAAAAATGTAGAGAAAAATGCTATAAGAAGTACTAAATAAGGACAGAATATGAATATAATTACTGGTAAAGTGTGGAATTTCGGGGCTAATATTGATACTGATATTATTATTGCAGCTAGATATTTAAATAGCTCAGACCCTGAACATTTAGCAAAATACGTAATGGAAGATGCAGATCCTGATTTTCCAAAAAAATTAAACAAAGGTGATATTATAGTTGCTGGAGAAAACTTCGGTTGTGGTTCAAGTAGAGAACACGCTCCAATCGCACTTAAAGCAGCTGGTGTAGCAGCTGTTGTAGCACCATCATTTGCAAGAATTTTTTATAGAAATGCATTTAATATGGGATTACCTATTTTTGAATTACCAGAGGCACTAGAGATTAAAGAGGGAGAAGAGATTTCTATTGACTTAGATAATGGAAAAATCATAAATAATACTACAAACAAAACATATGAATTTAAAGCAATTCCTGAGTTTATGCAAGAACTTATTTCTGTTGGTGGTTTAATTAACTACGCAAAATCAGAGATTGCAAAGGAAAATAAATAATGAAAACTTACAATATTTCAATCATCAAAGGTGATGGTATTGGACCAGAAATCGTTGATGAAGCTATTAAAGTATTAGATGCTGTATCTTACTCTTGTGGATTCGCTTTAGAGTATAAAGAATACTTAATGGGTGGAGCTGCAATTGATGTTACAGGTGATCCATTACCAGATGAAACTGTACAAGGTGTACTTCAATCTGATGCTTGTCTATTTGGAGCAATTGGTGGAGAAAAATGGGATACTTTACCAAGAGATAAAAGACCTGAAACAGGACTTTTAAAATTTAGAGAAGCTATGGGTGTATACGCAAATCTTAGACCAGCTACAATTTATGATGAATTAGTAAATGCATCAACTTTAAAACCTGAAGTTATTGAGGGTGTTGATATTATGGTTGTAAGAGAGCTTATTGGTGGAATCTATTTTGGTAAGCCTAGAGAAAATGATGGATTTAAAGCATTTAATACTATGGTTTATACAAAACCAGAAATTGAAAGAATTGGAAAACAAGCATTTGAACTAGCTATGAAAAGAGATAAAAGAGTTTGTTCTGTTGATAAAGCAAATGTTCTTGAAGTTTCTCAATTATGGAGAGATACAATGGAAGAGATTGCAAAAGATTATCCAGAAGTTCAATTATCTCATATGTATGTTGATAATGCTGCAATGCAATTAATTAGAAATCCAAAACAATTTGATGTTATTGTAACTGGAAATATTTTTGGAGATATTCTTTCAGATGCTGCATCTATGGTTGTTGGTTCTATTGGATTATTACCAAGTGCTTCAACTGGTGATAAAACAGCAATTTATGAACCAATTCATGGAAGTGCACCAGATATTGCAGGACAAGGAATTGCAAATCCAATAGCAACAATTGAAAGTGCTGCTATGATGCTTAGATACTCTTTAGGTGAGAGTGATGCAGCTGATAAAATTGATGCTGCAATTAAAAAAGCACTAAAAGAAGGATATAGAACAAAAGATTTAGCTTCATATGATGCAAAAGAAGTTGTTACTACATCAGAAATGGGTGATATAATCGCTAATTATATAAATAAATAAGAGGTTTTCTCTTATTTATGAATAAAACTCTAATAAACATAAGTGGAATATCTCTTCTTATAAGTTTAATACTATCAATTTTTTATGAATTTAAAATAATCACTTCTTTGTTTCCAAGTGGAATATTTGCTTTTGTTGCTTCAACAATTCTTTTTTTTAAACTTAATAAATCAAAAAAAATATTTATAGCAATACTTAGTTTATTAGGATTGATTTTTTATATAATTGCGTATAATTTAGATTCATCTATTAATTTGACAAAGATGATTACATCTAATCAGTTTTTGTTGTCATTACTTATTTCAGTTCATTTCTTGAGATTAATATCTTTATCAAATGTAAAAAAACAAGAAGTTTTACCAACTAGTAAAAAGGCTTTTTTTAAAACATATCTTGGGTTGCATCTTTTTGGTTCTGTTATAAATCTATCTGTTGTGTTATTGGTTGCAGATAACTTATATAAAAAGGCCAAATTAACAAAAGAGCAATTGATTGTATTAACAAGAGCCTTTTCTTCTGATGCTTATTGGTCTCCATTTTTTGTAGCATTTGCTGCTGCAACTACATATGCACATGATGGAAATATAAATTATATAGTGTTCTTTGGATTATTACTTGCTTTTTTTTCTTTTATCTATACATACTTAGAACTTAGATATAAACAAAAATATTCCCTTACAAACTTTGTTGGTTTTCCAATATCTATGCAGACTATTTGGTTACCTTTTTTATTATTAGTTTTAGTTAGTATAACTCACTATTTTTTCAATGATTTAAAAGTAATAGTACTAATATCTTTTTATTGTATATTGATTGTATTTATATTTTTAAGTTTTAAATATAATATCAAAAAATCAGTGAAAAAAATTATTTCTCATAGTAAAAATAAGTTGCCATCAATGCATTCAGAATTAATACTATTTTTAGTTGCTGGATTATTTGGCTCAGCTGTTAGTAATCTATTATTGATAAATAATATAAATTTGCCATTTTCAACTTTTGATGGTGTCACTGCATCAATAATTTTAGCAGTAATTATACTTGTTTCATTTGTTGGAATTCATCCTATCATTTCGATATCAATTTTAGGACATTGGATGAATACAATGCCTATAAATCAAACTTTAATGGCAGTAATGTTCCTTTTGTCTTGGGGAATATCTGTTGGAGCTAGTCCAATATCTGGTTTAAATTTGACACTTCAAGCAAGATATGATGTAAAAATAAAAGAATTATTCTCAATAAATCTTGTATACGCTTTTTTAAGCTATTTATGTGCCAGTCTATTTTTGATTTTACTATCCCATTTTTTAGGTATATAATTTAATAAAAATATTATTTTTTTAAATTTACTTGCCCTTTTGGTATAAATTTAGCTAAAATCTTTAAACTAATAATTCTAAAGGTAGCTAAAATGGAAAGTATTATTGCATTAGAAGAACTCATTAAAGAAAATGAAACTAAAATTGCATTACAACAAAAACAGATTAAAAACCATGAAGCTGGTGTAAATAAACTTTCAAGAATGGCTTTAGCATCTGCTGAAAATGCATTAGAATTAGCAACTGAATTAGTTGATAAATATAAAAAAATGTTAGAAAAACTCCAATCAGTTGAAAATGAAGAATTAAGAGAAAAAGAACAACTAGTAATCTTAGCAGAGAGAAAAAAATATTTTGATGCTCAGCCTTCAAGAATAAAACTTAATAAAGAAGAGAGTAGTGATAAAAAACTTGAAGTATTAAGAATCTTAGATGAACTTCCTGAAGATGTACAATTTGATGATAAAGAGTTATTTGAGATGGCTGAAAAATCACTTGAATTAAATCTTTTTGATTTAGATGATCTACATAATAAATTGGAAGATATTCAAAATGAATTTGAAGCAATAAAAGAGCAAATAGAAAATGAAAACTTACAAGAGCTTCCAACTATTGATTCATTAATTCCTATTGTTGTTCTTCATTTTTATGTTCTAAAAACAAATATACAAGACCATATAAAAAAATTAAATGATGAAGAAATAGAAAAACAAAAAAATTTACAAGAACAAAAAGATAAAAAAATAGAAAAATTAGAAGCTGAGTTTAAAGAGCAAGAAGAACTTCTACAAACAAAACAGACAGATAAAACTACAAAAAAACAAGAACTAGAAGATATAAAAGCGACGATGAAAACCCTAAGTACTAAACTTCTAAAAACAAAAAATATAAAAATAGAAGAACCAATCAAGTTAAAATTTGCAGGATTTCCTAAATATGAAGATTGGTGGATTAGAGAATTATGGTCAAGTCACCAAGCATATTTTGCACTATTTAGATGGAAAAAAATCATAAATAAATTATGTGTGACAACAGAGCAGAAAAAAGCTTGGTCAATTATCTTTGATAGATGGGTTTTTATAAAAAAACTTTTAAATGATAAAGGAAAACTTGCATATAACTATCATTTTGCATTTGATTCTCTAATGAGCACGTATGCAGAATTAGAAGAAGAAGTAGATATAAAAAATATTGAGTCTATGGAAACAATAATTAATAAAATTACAGCAAAAGAAGATTTTACAAAAAATGTTAGTTTTCATAAAATAAATACTTCTTACTTGGAATTTAAAATGGATAAAATGAGTAATAAAGAAAAAGAAAAAAATGAGGATGTATTCTTTTAGTTGATGTTTATACCCATAGTTCAAATTTATTTTTTTTATGATAAAATTTAAAAAATTACTTTATGATAGGAATATTATGGCTGATAAAAAGTATAGACTTGTAACTAGAAGTGATATGGATGGCCTTGTTTGTGGTACATTACTTAAATACTTAAATATTGTAGATGAAATTACTTTTGTTCATCCAAAAGATATGCAAGATGGAAAAATAGAAATTACTCCAAATGATATTACAACAAATTTACCATATGTAGATGGAGTATATTTAGCATTTGATCACCATTTTAGTGAAACACTAAGAAATGAAAAAAGAGATAATCATATAATAGAAGCTAGTGCTCCAAGTGCAGCTGAAGTTGTTTATCAATATTATGGTGGCGATGATAAATTCCCTTCTAAATTCAGACCAATGATGGATGCAGCAAACAAAGCTGATAGTGCAGCATTTACAAAAGAGGATATTTTAGAACCAAAAGGTTGGGAACTATTAAGCTTTTTGATGGATAGTAGAACAGGACTTGGAAGATTTAGAGAGTTTAGAGTATCAAATTATCAGTTGATGATGGATTTAATTGATTATTGTAAAGACCACACAATTGAAGATATTTTAGCTCTACCAGATGTAAAAGAGAGAGTTGATTTATACTTTAAATATGAAGAACAATTTAAAGAGCAACTAAATAGATGTACAACAGTACATGATAATTTAGTTATTATTGATTATAGAAATGAAGATATTATCTATCCAGGGAATAGATTTTTAGTATATGCAATGTATCCAGATACAAATATCTCTATTCATGCAGTATGGGGAAAAGATAAACAAAATGTAGTTTATAGTACAGGAAAATCAATCATAAATAAATCATCTAAAACAAACGTAGGTGAATTGATGCTTAAATATGGTGGAGGAGGGCATAAAGCCGCAGGTGGATGTCAGCCATCACACGAAGAAGCACAAAAAGTACTTGATGAGTTAATTAAACAAATAAATCAAGATGGATAAAAGATAAGTTATTTCAACTTATCTTTTAATATTTTATAAAAATCTTCAAAAGAGGGTAAGACTACACTTGATTCTCTTTGTTTTTTACCCCACATACACTCTGGAAAATAAGAGTCCTCTTTAAATCTTGCCATGATATGAAAATGTACATGAGGAACATAGTTCCCAAATGATGCTATATTTACTTTATCTGGATTAAAGTAGCTAATCATCTCTTTTTCTATTAAGTCTAGTTTTTCCCAAATCTCTTCTTTTACTTCTTTTGGACATTGGCTAAACTCTTTATAATTATGTACAGTAAATATCTTAAGCCAAGGAATTTCACTTTTTTCTATCTCAATTTTTATTAAATCATTTTCATAAATAGATGACATATAAATCCTTTATTTTTTTTAATTTTATCAGAAAAACAATAATATAACACAAAATTAAAGAAACTATAAGTAATTCAACATACTTTAAGCAAAAATTAAATATAATCCAATTCCATTTTTCAACCAAAAAGGAATTTTTTATAAAATATTTGTGTTTTATAAAGAGTTGGGCAGGACCGGAAAGAAGCAAATATCCTTATCTATAAAGATATGAGGTTGTTTTGGCTTTGGCTCCGCCGATTTTTATCACAAATTAGTGGTATGAAAAATCGGGGCGAATTACAAAAAAGCAAACGTTGCTTTTTTCAGCGTAGTTCTTCCCTGTTGATGAGTGGGAAATAACACAAAAAGAGGACAAGACTTATGAAAGTAAGAGCTTCAGTTAAAAAAATGTGTGATAAATGTAAAGTTATCAAAAGAAAAGGGATCGTAAGAGTAATTTGCGATAACAAAAAACACAAACAAAGACAAGGATAAAAAGACATGGCTAGAATTGCAGGTGTTGATTTACCAAATAAAAAAAGAATGGAGTATGCTTTAACATACATTTATGGTATTGGTTTACATAACTCTAGATTAATCTTAGATGCTGTTGGAATTGATTACAACAAAAGATCTCACGAGCTTACAGAAGATGAAGCTGCAGCTATCAGAAAAGAAATCCAAGAACACTACATGGTAGAAGGGGATTTAAGAAAAAAAGTTGCAATGGATATTAAATCATTAATGGATTTAGGTTCATACAGAGGTTTAAGACATAGAAAAGGTTTACCTTGTAGAGGGCAAAAGACTAAAACTAATGCTAGAACTAGAAAAGGTAAAAAGAGAACTGTTGGTGCAGCAGCGAAGTAAGGGATAACGAATGGCAAAAAGAAAAGTAACTAGAAAAAAAGTTGTTAAAAAGAATATTGCTGACGGTATCGTTCATATTGCAGCAACATTCAATAACACAATGGTAACAGTAACTGACAATGCAGGTAATGCTATTGCATGGTCAAGTGCAGGTAACTTAGGTTTCAAAGGTAGTAAAAAATCTACTCCATTTGCTGCTCAACAAGCAGTTGAAGATGCTATGAATAAAGCTATCGAACATGGAATCAAAAACGTAGGTATCAAAATCCAAGGACCAGGTTCTGGTAGAGATACAGCAGTTAAATCAGTTGGTGCTATGGAAGGTATCAGAGTTACATGGTTAAAGGATGTTACACCACTACCACACAATGGTTGTAGACCTCCTAAGAGAAGAAGAGTGTAAGGAGTAGCTAATGGCAAGATATAGAGGACCAGTAGAAAAAATCGAAAGAAGACTTGATGCAGATCTTGGACTTAAAGGTGAGAGAAGATTAGCAGGTAAAAGTGCTTTAGAAAAAAGACCATATGCTCCAGGTCAACACGGACAAAGAAGAGCAAAAATCTCTGAGTATGGTTTACAATTAAGAGAAAAACAAAAAGCTAAATTTTTATATGGTGTATCTGAAAAACAATTCAGAAAATACTTTAAAGAAGCAGCAAGAAGAGAAGGTAATACAGGGGCAAACCTTATTACATTAATCGAGCAAAGATTAGATAACGTTGTATTTAGAATGGGATTTGCTACAACTAGAGCAAACGCTAGACAATTTACAACTCATGGACATGTTTTAGTAGATGGTAAGAAAGTAAATATCCCTTCTTATATCGTTAAACCTGGACAAAAAGTAGAGATAAAAGAAAAATCTAAAACTAACCCACAAATCGTTAGAGCATTAGAATTAACAAACCAAACTGGTATTGTTGAATGGGTTGACGTAGATAAAGATAAAGTATTTGGTATTTTTACAAGAATTCCTACAAGAGAAGAAGTAGTTATTCCTGTTGAAGAAAGATTAATTGTAGAGTTATATTCTAAATAATAAATAAGGTAGCATATGAAAAAGTTTGCAGACACACCGTTTTTACCGACAGAAGTTGAAATAGAAGCTATCAGTGAAACTGAGGCTAAAATATCAGCATATCCATTTGAGAGTGGTTTTGCAATAACTTTAGCTCACCCTTTAAGAAGACTTCTATTAAGTAGCTCAGTTGGATACGCTCCAATTGCAGTGAAAATAGAAGGTGCTAATCATGAATTTGATTCTTTAAGAGGTATGCTTGAAGATATAGCTATTTTTATTATTAATCTTAAAAATATTAAGTTTAAAATAAATGGTGATGATGAGCAAGTTGTAGTTGAATATTCATTTGATGGACCTAAAGAAATTAAAGGTTCAGATTTAGCAAATGCTGATGTAGAGATTGTAAGTCCAGACGAACACTTAGCTACAATCAATAGTGATTGTAACTTAACATTCTCAATTATTATTCAAAAAGGTATTGGTTATATGCCTTCTGAAGATATTAGAGAAATCGTTGGGCCTGATTATATTCCAATCGATGCATTTTTCACACCTGTAAAAAAAGTTGTTTATGATATTGAAAAAATGTTAGTTGAAGATAACCCTAACTTTGAAAAAGCTGTATTTACAGTACAGACAAATGGTCAAATTACACCAATTTCTGCTTTTAAAGAAGCAGTATCTGTAATGTATTCTCAAATGTCAGTGTTTAACAAAGTGTTTGATTTATCTGAAGTAACAGTTAATGATTCTGGTGAAGAACCAGTTGAATTAAAAGACTTAATCGTAAAAATTGATGATTTAAATTTAAGTGCTAGAAGTTTTAACTCTTTAGATAGAGCTGGACTTAAATTCTTAGGTGAGTTGGTACTTATGAGTGAAGTGGAAGTTAAAAATATTAAAAACTTAGGTAAAAAATCTTTTGATGAGATTTCTGAGAAATTAGAAAGCTTAGGTTTCCCAATTGATAATACACTTCCAGAAAACATTGCGTCGGCTTTAAGAAGAAAGCTTGAACAATTAAAAGCATAGTAGTAAAGGTTTAATATATGAGACATAAGCACGGATATAGAAAGCTAAACAGAACTTCTTCTCATAGAAAAGCGTTGTTAAAAAATATGGCAATCGCTTTAATCGAAAGAGAAAAAATTGAAACAACAGTTCCAAAAGCGAAAGAATTAAGAAGATTCATTGAAAGATTAGTTACAGTATCTAGAAATGCTGATTTAAATACTCACAGACAAGTATTTGCAGCTTTACAAGATAAAGAAGCAACTAAAAAACTTATCAATGAAATTGCACCAAACTACGTAGGTAGAAATGGTGGATATACTTCAATTATTAAAACAAGAATTAGAAGAGGTGATGCAACACAAATGGCATTTATCTCTTTTGTTAAATAATTTTAATAATTAACAAAAACACAAAAAGGGGATGAGAGTTTTACTCTTGTCCCCTTTTTTTATACCTGCAAAATAAATTTTATATCTTACTTTTCGCTTTACTAGAATTTAATCATTTTTTATATATAATACCGCGTAATACTATATTTGTAAACAAATTTTAGGAGCAATAATTGATAACTCTAAAGGAAGCACTACAACTTAGTAGTGAGGACATTAAGAATTTAAGAGAAGAATTAAAAACAAAAATAAATGAGAGTAATATAGGTGCTTATGTTGAACAATTAACTAATAGTAATATTTCTATTTCTGGTGAAGGAATACCTATTGCTATAAAAGATAATATAAATGTAAAAAACTGGGAAATTACTTGCTCTAGTAATATTTTAAAAGGTTATATCTCTCCATATAACGCAACAGTAATCAATAATCTTGAAAAAGCAGGTTTAAGTGCTTTTGGTAGAACAAATATGGATGAATTTGCGATGGGAAGTTCAACTGAATCTTCTTGTTATGGAAAAACACTAAATCCAGTAGATAATACAAAAGTTCCAGGAGGAAGTTCAGGAGGTAGTGCTGCAGCTGTTGCTGGTGGTATTGCTATTGCTGCACTTGGAACTGATACTGGAGGAAGTATTAGACAACCTGCTGCATATTGCGGATGTGTTGGAATGAAACCAACATATGGTAGAGTTTCAAGATATGGAATTACTGCTTATTCATCTTCACTTGACCAATGTGGACCAATCACTCAAAATGTTGAGGACGCTGCAATTTTATATGATATTATTTCTGGTCATGATGAAATGGATTCTACATCTGCAAATGTAGAATATACTAAAGTAAGCGAAAACTTAAACAGTGATAGAAAATTAACAATAGCAGTTATTGAAAACTTTATTGAGCAAGCAAGCGAAGAAGTTAAAGCAGGGTTTAACAAAGCCGTTGAAGCTTTAAAAGAAGCTGGACATACAATCGTTTATAAAAATATGGTAGATACATCAAAAATACTTTCTTCATACTATATTGTGGCAACAGCTGAAGCAAGTGCAAATTTAAGTAGATTTGATGGTGTAAGATACGGTAATAGAAAAGGTGATGCAGGTCTTAAAGATATGTATACACAAACTAAATCTCAAGGTTTTGGACCAGAAGTACAAAAAAGAATTATGCTAGGTTCTTTTGTATTGAGTTCTGGATATTATGATGCTTATTATATCAAAGCTCAAAAAGTGAGACATTTGATAAAAGATGAATATGAACAAATTTTTAATGAAGCAGACTTAATTCTTTCTCCAGTTTCTCCAACAACTGCACCTGAGTTCGGAAGCTTTAAAACTTCTTTAGAGATGTATTTAAGTGATATATATACTATATCTGTTAACTTAGCAGGGTTACCTGCGATTTCTCTTCCTGTAGCAAAAGATAGTAGTGGAATGCCAGTTGGTGTTCAATTTATAGGTAAGGCATATGATGAGCAAACTGTATTTGATGGTGCTTTATCTTTAGAAAAAACAGTAAATTACACAAAATAAATATTATAAGGGGATATTAAATGAGAATCAAAAAAAGAGCATTAACGTTTGAAGATGTACTACTAGTACCACAAAAATCTGAAGTATTACCAAAAGAAGTTTGTTTAGAATCAAAACTAACAAAAAATATTAGTTTAAATATCCCGTTTGTTAGTGCTGCTATGGATACTGTTACTGAATATCAAGCTGCTATTGCTATGGCTAGACTTGGTGGTATTGGTATCATTCATAAAAACATGGACATTGAGTCTCAAGCTTTACAATGTAAAAAAGTTAAAAAAAGTGAATCTGGTATGATTATTGATCCTGTTACAATCAGACCACACCAATCACTTCAAGATGCAGAAGATATTATGGCATCTTATAAAATCTCTGGTGTTCCAGTTGTTGATGAAAATGGTATATTATTAGGAATTTTAACAAACAGAGATATGAGATTTACTAAAGATTTCTCACTATTAGCAAAAGAAAAAATGACTAAAATGCCTCTAATCACTGCTAAAGAAGGTACAACTTTAGATGAAGCAGCTGATATTATGCATCAAAATAAAATTGAAAAATTACCAATTGTAAATGAAAAAAATAAATTAATTGGTCTTATTACAATTAAAGATATTAACAAAAAAAGAGAATATCCAAATGCAAACAAAGATGAATTTGGAAGATTAAGAGTTGGAGCTGCAATTGGTGTAGGTCAAATGGATAGAGCAAAAGCACTTGTTGAAGTTGGTGTTGATGTTTTAGTTCTTGACTCAGCTCACGGACACTCAAAAGGTATCTTAGATACAGTTAAATCTATTAAAGCTGAACTTGATGTAGAAATTATTGCAGGAAATGTTGCAACTGCTGAAGCAACTGCTGATTTAATTAAAGCTGGTGCAGATGGAGTTAAAGTAGGAATTGGACCTGGTTCAATTTGTACAACTAGAATTGTTGCAGGTGTTGGTGTTCCTCAAGTTTCTGCTATTGATGAGTGTGCAGCAGAAGCAAAAAAATACGACGTTCCAGTAATTGCTGATGGTGGTATTAGATACTCTGGTGATGTTGCAAAAGCATTAGCTGTTGGTGCAAGTTCTTGTATGATGGGAAGTGTACTTGCTGGTACTGAAGAATCTCCAGGTGAAGTTATTTTAAGCCAAGGAAGAAAATTCAAAACTTATAGAGGTATGGGTTCAATTGGTGCTATGACTAAAGGAAGTACGGATAGATATTTCCAAGAAGGAACAGCAGCAGATAAATTAGTTCCAGAAGGAATTGAAGGAATGGTACCTTATAGAGGTGCAATCGCTGATATTATTCACCAAATGGTAGGTGGATTAAGAAGTTCTATGGGTTATTCAGGAAGTGAAAGTATTCCAGTATTCCAAGAAAAAGCAGAATTTGTAGAGATTACAAGTGCGGGACTAAAAGAGAGTCACGTTCATGATGTAACTATTACTAATGAAGCTCCTAACTACCACGTATAATATATAAAATAAAAAGAGGTTTTTATAAGCCTCTTTTTTTATAAATCATTTTGGCTAAAGTCATAGTTTTCTATATGATTATCTATATTTTCAGCTAAAGCTATTTTATACTCTTTTATAAAATATTCTATAATCTTCTCTTTTTCTTCTTTCATTGCTTCTGCTGATTCAAAAGATGTTGAAGCCATCCATGCATTAAATCTTGCAGCTGCATACATCAATGAAGCACTTACTTCACCTTGTGTTGTTGTTTCATTTAGTTGACTATTTGCTAACTCAATATGCTCATCTGCTCTCATTAGAAATTGATTATTATTCATTGTGGCTCCTTAGTTTTTTTATATTATATTAAAAAAAATCTTCTATTTTAGTTTTTATATCATATATCTTAAAAAATATTATTCTAAAATAAGAATAGAGAAGATATTAAACTCAAAGGGGAAATTTATGAATGAAACTATAATCTATCCTATTATTGCAATAGTAATTTTTATAGCTTATAAAAAATATACTTATTACAAAGTATTAAAGCTTGTACCATCTCTTTTAAAACAAGATGGAAAGATTATTGATGTACGAACTGAAAGTGAGTTTGCATCAGGTAATAAAAAGGGAAGTATTAATATTCCATTAGCATCACTTAAAAATAGAATAGATGAGTTAGATGATACTAAACCGATAATCGTTTGTTGTGCTAGTGGTAGTAGAAGTACATTAGCAAGACGTCTTTTAATATCTAAAGGTTTTAAAAATGTATATAATGCTGGTAAATGGAAGTCGCTTTTAAAATTCTAAATCAAACAAAATAGGTACAAGTGGTAGTGTTTGTTTTTAAAGAAAAAATGACTAATCAAAGTAATTCCCTTTTTAAAGGGAATACTTTCTAAACTTTATCTTCTTTTTGCCAACTTCTTTTCAAGTTGTGTATATATACAATCAATATAAAAAATATTGCTGATGTTATACCAAGTACTAAAAGTAAGCTTGTCTCTTCAGGTACTGTATCAAGTAATATTAGTTTTCTTATAATAACAACAAATGCAATTTCTAAAAATGTCAAAGCATACTCAAAACCACTTTTAATAAATAGTGTTTTTACAATAGCAAGTACAATTAATGTAAATAAACCATCAGTTAAAATCATCTTAATAGATACAAAATCCAATGCACCTTGTGAAAGAGTCAATGAAATCATCTTATGAGATAGACTTATTATACAAATTGCTAGATAAAGTATCATACTTAATATAAATAGGTGTTTTAACAAATTTATAATACGTAAAAATATTATATCTATTTTGTTTTCTAATACTTTGTCAAACTGATTTAGTTTACTAAAAACCTTCTCAAGAAGATTTTTTTCAGGTGTTTCAACCACTTTTTTTATTCCTTTAGTGTGGGCTTAATTTTTGCGAATATTATCACAATAGAAATAAAAAAACAAGGGAAATTGAATAGTTATTCATAAAAAGAGAAATAAATTTTATATAAGCATTTATTAATATAGATATAACTATCATTTCAAGGTTTTAAGATGATTTAATTTTTAAAACTATAATTTAAATTTAGGGCTAAATATGGCTAAAAGTCAAAATAACAATAGTGTAAAAACTTCTAAGATGAATCTTCTTGCAGCAAGACAAAATGCTACTCCAAAAGAGTTTACAAAAGATACTACAACAAAAGAGCAAGTTATAAATGCAAGAAAAGCTGCAAGCTTAAATAAAGAAAGAGCAAAGAAAAAAGCCAAAATGGCAAAAGCATCAAGAAAGAAAAACAAAAAATAGTTATATTATAAAAAAGGAGATGCTTTTTATAAAGTATAAAAGTTTATGAAAATAGAACTATATTACGATAAAGAGTGCCCTTTTTGTAAATACTATGCAAACTACATAAAACTAAAAGAAAAAAACAGTCTAACTTTAATAGATGTAAGAGAAGATATCAAATCTATAACAACACTTAAAAATAAAGGTTTTGATATAAATGATGGATTTATTATTCAAGTTGATGATACTGAATTTTATCAAGGCTCTGAAGCTATTTTGTATCTAAATAAAATAGCTACTAAGAAGATATATTTTAAAGATAATATATTTTTCAAACATATACTTTATCCTTTTGTTAAATACTTAAGAAAATTTGTACTTATGCTTTTAAATAAAAGTAGTAAGTTATAAAAAAGAGTCACTAAGAAGCAATATAAAAGAATAGTCTAATTTTTTTAATAGTAAGATTTAATATATAGATAAATATTGGATATTATTATGATAAATATAGATGAATATACAAGAAAAATAAAATATTATTATAATTTGACTAAAGAAAAAAAGATTGATAGTTATATGATACTTGCAGGTTTTGCAGGTGTATTACTAGGATTAGTTTGTGGTATTGATATCATAAATAAAATTTTTGCATGGTTTATACTATTTGGTGTGGTAATTAAACTTTATGATTTTTCAGAAGAGATTGAGAGAAGTATTATACCTTATGATTTCAATAGATTATTACCTCCACCTCCATCTAAAGATTAGGACTTAGAGTCTATGAAAAATATTTTAGTAATTATTATAATTGTTGTTGCAATTGGTTATTTGTTTGTTATGATGAAAGATAAGTATGATAATATCGTAGAAACAAATGCAAAAATTGCTCAACAAAAATAGATGAAGAAACTATTTTTTCTATTACTTTATTTTAGTTGTGTTTTATCTGCAAATAAAATAGAGCAGTACAAAGTTCTAAGTGGCTCTTTTTTTTATAAAGATGCACATTACTCTTTTTTACGTTCATTTTATAAAGATGAAAAGAAATACTTTTTAGTAGTAAATGAAGATAGTTTAAAAACAAAACTTTTTAAACTATCTGATTTATCAAGTATAATATTAGAAAAAAAGACAAATACAAAATATAAAAAATTACTAAAAAAATACAATACTCCACCATACAAATTACAAAATTTTGGTATTACAAGTATTAATACAAATAGAGTTTATCTCACAGCAGATTTGTGTCCTTCTTCTAAAAAAGGTTATGAAGATAAGTTTATAGACTATTTTATCTCTCGTTATTATAATGGTAGTGCTTTAAATATCACTTTTTTTGTATCTGGAAACTGGATAAGAAAACATAAAGATGATTTTTTACAGTTAGTAAATTTACAAAAACAAAATAAATTAAATATCACTTGGGGAAATCATACTTTTACTCACTATTATAGTTCTCATCTTCCTTTTAGCCAAAACTTTTTATTGAAAAAGGGTACAAACTTAAAAAATGAGATTTTAAATGTAGAGAAAATACTTCTTGAAAATGGTGTGTTGCCTTCTATTTTATTTAGATTTCCTGGACTTATTTCAGATAAAAAAACAGTAAATTATATAAATATGTTGGGCTTACTTCCTGTTGGTTCAAATGCATGGGTAGCAAAAAATGAAGATATTCATGATGGTAGTATCATACTTATTCATGGAAATAAAAATGAACCACTTGGTATAAAAAAAGCCATCTCAATTTTTGAAAAAAACAATTTTGTATTTGGTTCTATTTTAACTGATTTAAAATAGTAGATTAAGAAATTTTGATTATAATCTTGGCAAATTAAATAAAAAAAGGATTTGCTATTATGAGAATTGCAGTTTTTTGTGGTTCAGGTGCAGGTAATGACGAAAAATATATAAATGAAATAAAATCATTAGGTGAATTTTTTGCTAAAAATAATATTGAATTAGTTTATGGTGGCGGAAAAGTAGGGCTTATGGGTGCAATCGCTGATAGTGTTATGCAAAATGGTGGAAAAGTTTATGGTGTTATTCCTGAAAAACTTGAAGAAAAAGAGCTTTCTCATACAGGTATAACAAAACTAAAAGTAGTAAAAAATATGCATGAAAGAAAAGCAGAAATGGCAGCAAATGCTGATGCTTTTGTAGCTTTTGCTGGTGGTGCTGGAACTTTAGAAGAGATATTTGAAGTTTGGACTTGGGCGCAACTTGGATTTCATAATAAACCTTGTGTATTTTATAATACAAATGGATACTACAATAGCCTTTTTGATATGATGGATAATATGGTAAAAGAGGGCTTTTTAAAACAACAATACGTTGATATGCTTATAAAAACAGATGATAAAGAGACTATGTTAAAAGCATTGAAAGAGTACAAAGCTCCAACTCAAAAATGGTAAAATAAAAAAGAGTTTTCTCTTTTTTATTTATGATTTTCAACTGTATGTACTTTTTTATCTGAGCTTGCTTGTAGCTTCAAAGCCTCTTTATGATTCTTATAGTGTTCTCTTACACAATTTGCAAGTTTAGTTTTAGTGTTTATATCTACTAATCCACTTTCTTCTATATTATCAACTAGATTTTGAACTAACTCATCTTGAGGTTTTATCACTTTTTCTTTCCATGATAAAAGAAGATTTTTATTTATAAATTTAGGAAGTGACCCCATAATTCCTCTATCATTTTGATTATGTGCTAAAAGTCCTGCTGTTGTTCCTCTATCTAAAGTCAGAACTTGAAATAAGTATAAAGTGTGATAGTCTAGTTGCATTTGTTTATCTTCATTTGAAATAGTTGTTCTTTTATCTTTTGCATTTGATAATATCTCTATATATGTATCTATTACTTTTTCTCCAAACTCTTTAGCAAAAGTATAATCATCTTTTTCATTACTTGTGTAATAATTTTCTAAATAGAAGTGACTTACACCTCTGTGTTTATTTAGTGCAGGAATAAAAAAGTATTTATCACCTTGCTCTTTTGCTTCGTCATATTTATCTTTTGATACTTCTTTTAGTGCTTTTTCAAAGTATTTTTTATCTTCTTTATTCTTAATACTTGGGTTTAAATCTGCCATTATTCTATAATAGCTTTGCTCATCTCTTAATTGCGTATATGATATATGCATATGAATTGAAGGAAGGTGTGGATTGTTTGGATGAATTATTGTAGATATTGCCGTGGCACTTTTTAGTCTTTTGTCTTTATTTGGGTAGTGAACTTGAGATACATTTACACTTGCAGTGTTAAAAAACTCAAAATCCCTTGCTTCAAATCTAGAACCACCTCCAAGTTTACCTTCATCTCTTTGCCAAAATACCTCTTCAAAATTGACTTTTGATAGAGTATTTAACTTATTTACAAATCTTTCTTGAAGTTCTTTTACAAGTTTTAGTGCCTCTTTTGCTTTTATGTCATCTGAAAATATTATATTCATATTTAATATTACTCCAAAAATTTTTAATGATTTTATCTAATAGGATTAAATTAAAAAGAAATTTTTCTAATTAATCTAAAAATATAAAGCTTATAATTAATAACAATTATCATAATTAAGAAAAAAAGATGTATAATCTCATCTTTATTTTAAGGAGATTAAATGAAACAGATTTTATTGTTAAGTAGAATTGCATTAGGAATAATATTTATATGGTATGGAGCATTGAAGTTTTTCCCTCAACTAAGTCCAGCAGAAGCACTTGCAACACAGACAATTGATATACTTTTTATGCACTTGATTCCTGCTAGTTTATCTATTAAATTATTGGCAGTTTGGGAAGTTTTTGTAGGAGTAGGGCTTGTTTTTGGAATATATTTAAGAGTTGCTTTAATTCTATTTTTTGTACATATGGTTTGTACTTTTACACCTTTATTTATACTTCCAGATGTATCTTTTACAAAAGCGCCTTATGCATTTACTTTAGTAGGACAATATATTGTAAAAAATGTAGTGTTTATTTTGATGGGGCTTTTAATATATAAAGATAGATTTTGTACAAAGTGTTCTTCAGAAACTAATAAATAATATAACTCTTTTGAGTTATATTATTACTTCATTTAAAGCTGCTTTTCTTACTTCTTCTATTTTAAAAGTATCATTTGCGATGTTTCTTGCTGTTGTTTCACTATAAGTTGATACAACTTTATGGATAGTTTTCATCTCATCTTTTGAAAATAGTGTATCATCAAACTCTTCTTGCATCTCAATAAATTTAAGTTCAATGTAGTTTTTCTTTTCTAATACTTCAATATCTAAGTAATCTAATAGTTCTTGAATAAGATATAATCTTTCATCATCTTCTTCTAAATCTTCACTATTTGCAATAATATCAAAAAGTTCAGAAATAATTTTTGGTTCAGGATGTCTTTTTGTTTTTATATATTCATCACCAAATATCTTTTCACCACAAAATTTATGGTGATTATAATCCATTAAAAAAAGCATAACTGATAGTTTTTTGTCATTTAAGTGATGTACTTGTTTATGTAACATATATAAAATTACATTTGCTACTTTTGTCATATCCATATTTTAAATATCCTTTATTTTTTTGAAGTATACAAAATAATAGATTATATATCAACACTTCCAGTGTGTTAAATTCAAATTGTTTGTATTTTCTTTTATATATGAACAAAGTTGTGGGAAAAATATCAAAAAATCATCTTCAATTCCATCAATATTTTTACAAACCAAATCATAATATCTACTAACACTATCTCTTTTGAGTAATCTTTGAGACAATCTTTTATCAACTCTTTTAAAAGATTGATTCAAATCATCTAAATTTTGATACTTATTTAGTAAATCAAACTCAATAAGTCTTGAAAGTTTTAGTTTCGCATTATCAGGAAGTGTGTTCATATTTTTTATAGCATTGTCATAAAATATATTCAAAAACTTATTAAGTGAAATATTGCAGTATCTATTCCAGTTTTTTGTAAGTAAATAATCATAAGTTAAGTCAACAACCACAGGTTTTAATAAGCCTTTTTCACCAAGTCTATTTTTACTATTTTTGAACTCTATATGATTATCTGTATACGAATCAATCATCTTGTGAATTTGCATACCTTTTATGATATTTGTATTTGCATTACTCCAAGCTTTTCCTTTTAAAGGGTCTGCAAGATAGTTGCCAATTTGAAAGTCTATATTGTTTTCTGATAAGAAAATATGTGCAAGCCAGTTCATAACTGTAAGAGTACAGAAGTTTACTTTAATTAAAAGTAAACTTTTGTATTAAGGTTTTAGATTTGATAGTCTATGTTATTATCTTTCCATTCAAAGATAAAACACATTGGAAGTCTGCTTTTTTTATTTAAAATAATAGCTGTAATAGTTGCAGATACAAATATAGATAAAATAGCAACTAAAGAAGCAAATGCAAGTGTTGACATACCTGTAAGTCCTTCTCCTACTGTACAACCAATAGCTAAAATACCACCAGTTCCCATAAGTGCTCCACCAATCATATTGTATTTTACTTTGTGTTGTCCCATTGATGCTGTACATCCAAAACTATATTTTCTATTTATTTTAGACATCAAAAATGCTCCAACTAATACACCAAATATTATACAAATAGGAAATGTAAGTGATGATATTTGATAGTAAGTAAAAAACTCCATAGTTTTTGCACTTGGATATACAAATGTAATACCATTTAACTCAATCACTCTTTCCATACTCTCACCACCAATAACAGCAGTAACATACCATGAAGCTGCAATTAAAAGACCAATTAAAAATCCATCCCATAGTGAGAAAATTCTTTTTATTTTTTTTACTAAGAATATAAGTAATAAAATCAATACACCAACTACAAAGTATATATTCATAGCAACACTTCCAATATAAGAAGATAGATGAATAAGTGTTTCATTGTTTGTTATTGGATTTAAAACTTCTGCTAATAATCCTTTTGATGTTGCATAAGCAAAAATTGCAAGAAAAACTAAAACAATCAAAGAGTTTATATCCCCTTGTGCAAATTTGATAAGATGTCTATTACTACAACCATCTGAAAGCATCATTCCTACACCAAACATCAAACCACCTAAAATTACAGAGAAGTAGTTTATATTATCTTTATAATAAGCAGTCTCTTGCAAATCAATTTCATATAGTGTGGATACAACATACGTAGAAACGACAGCTACAAGCATAGCAACAATAACAGACGAACCTCTCATTGTAGATTTTGTTAAGATGTAGTCTTTTATAGAACCACTAAAACAAAACTGCTTTTTTTGTGCAATCGCACCAAAAGCTAAACCAATGATAAATCCGAAAAAATTAACAATTTGGTAAACTTCAAATCCAAACATTTAAAACCTTAGTAATTTAATATAGTTTATTTTAGTATAATTTTACAAATAGTTGTATTAAGCTAAAAGCATTGTAAAATAGTTGTTTTAAAATTTAAGCTATAATATATGACTAAATTAGTCAAGAATATTTTTGAGTATTTAAGTTAGAAGAGAAGATGAGCTATTAAAGTTCATCTTCTAATTGCATCTCTTCTAAAACTGCTAAAATATCCTCAGCTTGTTTTTCTGGTAATTCATCTTTTGCAATAGCTACTAATACTTCTTCAAAATATTTTTTTAAATCTTTTAAATATTGTAATTCTTCTTTATCATCATCTGTTTTTACATTTTTTGAAACTTCTTTTATTGTTTCATCAAGTTCAAGAAGTGCATCACTTTCTAAAATATCTTTTAGTTGTTTTATTTTTGCATTCAAAATCTGTTCCTTCTTTTTTATTAAAAGTATAACGAAATAAATATTATATTCGCTCAAAATATAAAAATTGCAATTACTTACTTTATTCGCTATAATTTTTCCATCTTCAAAAAATAAGGATTTGCCATGTTTGAAACTATTTTGAATTATGTTAAGATAAATGAAAATATCTCTACTTCTGGACAACCGACACAAGAAGAGCTAGAACAAATAGCAAAAAATGACTTTAAAGTTGTGATTAACTTAGCGTTAAATGACTCATCATTGGCTTTAGATAATGAAGATAAAATTGTAAGTGATTTAGGACTTACTTATATTCATATACCTGTGGATTTTGAAAATCCAGAGTGGGACAATCTTAAAATTTTTCTAAATATAATGAATGGCTTTTCAAATCAAAAAGTTTGGGTACATTGTGCGAAAAATTATAGAGTAACTTCATTTATGTATGTATTTCATAAATACTTTCTAAAAACACCTTTTGAACAAATAGACTTATCAGTTTTTGATATGTGGACTCCTAGCAAAAAATGGCAAGATTTGATGAAAATATCATTTGAAGAGTTACAGTCTTAAAAGACTTTTTTATGATACTTTTCGTTAAAATACTGCACTTATAATAAATTACTAAAATTATATATTTAATAAATATAAAAAAACTATGGGATAAAACTTGAAGATAGAGACTAAAACAGCGAGGTTTTCTACACCACTATATTTGGAAAGTGGTAGGATACTAGAGCCTTTTGAAATAATATATGAAACTTATGGAGAACTAAACGAAGATAAATCAAATGTAATTGTAATTTGTCATGCACTTGCAGGAAGCCATCACGCAGCTGGAAGATATGCAGATGAAGCAAAGCCTGGTTGGTGGGATAAATTTATAGGAGATGGAAAAGCAGTAGATACTACAAAATATTTTGTTATTTGTACAAATAACATAGGTTCTTGCTTTGGTTCTACAAATCCTATGAGCCCAAACTATCCAAGTGATGAGCCATATAGATTTAAATTTCCAGTACTTACAATTTCAGATATAGTAAAAGCTCAAAGAATACTTTTTGATTCATTGGGAATACATCATGTAAAAGCAGTAATTGGTGGTTCTATGGGAGGAATGCAAGCTTTATGTTACTCAATAGAGCATACAAGATTTGCAGATACTGTTATAGCTTTAGCAACTACTGCTTACACAAGACCTTGGGCAATAGCAATAAATAAAATAGCAATGGAATCAGTAAGACATGACCCTGCATTTAATAGTGGACACTATAAAAAAGAGGATTTATTAGCAAAAGGATTGCCAGGACTTGCAATAGGAAGAATGGCAGGACTAATAGCATACTTAAGTCCAACACTATTTAATAAAAAGTTTGGAAGAAACTACGCACATACAGATGGGCTTTATGAACTTTTCGGAAGATTTGAAGTTGAGAGATATTTAGAGTATAACTCATATAGTTTTCCTAAGTTTTTTGACCCACTTTCATATCTTTATATATGTAAAACAATGAATATTTTTGATGTGTCAAGAAATGAAGATACACTAGAAGATGTATTTTCAAAAGTTAAGTGCAACTTACATCTTATATCTTTTTCTGATGATATGCTATTTTTCCCAGAAGAGATGCAAGAGATATATGATATTATGTGTAAAATTGGCAAAAAAGAGCAAGTATCATATAAGATGATTGAGAGTGAATCTGGACATGATTCATTTCTTGTAGAAGTTGAAAAGTTTGAAGACCACGTAAGAGAAATACTAAAAGGAATAGAATGAGCGAAGAGAAAAAAGAAGAAACACTAGCTTTTGAAGAAAAAATCTTAAAAGCAAAAGAGTTACTTGAAAAACTAAACAATCAAGACATCACACTTCAAGACTCAATTGAAGTATACAAATCAGGTATAAAACAACTTGACGAAGCACAAAAACTACTTGATGAAGCAAAACTAATATTTACTACAAAAGAGAAAGATAATAACTAGAATTATTATTTAATAAAAACTTCGATAGACTTTTCCAAGTTAAATTTAGAGAAGTTTATGCAAAACAGAATAAAATAAATAAAATGATAAAAAATTAAAGTATTAAAAAGAAAACTAACAAAACCAGAGTATAATTAGTTAAACTAAACTATTTTACTCAAGATTAAAATTGATTTAAGTCATACTTTTTTAACCTTATTTTGCTATGATTACAATAAGAAATTTATAAACATTAATGTTTACTTATTTACTAAGGATTAAATATGAGCGAAATTCACGAGTTTTTTAATAGACAAATAAAACTATGGGGTGAGGAAACTCAAGATAGTTTACAAAATAAAAAAGTTGCAATTATTGGTAGTGGAGGACTTGGATGTTCTTTAGGTATTGCACTTGGTGCTTCAGGTATTGGAGAGTTTACTTTAGTTGATTTTGATGAGGTAGGCGTTCATAATATTCATAGACAAATAGGTTTTAAAGTAGGGGACGACGGTAAGTATAAAGCTGATGTTTTAAAAGAGCTTATGGAATCAAGATGTCCTTATACTAAAGTTACTGCATATAAAGAGTCATTTCAAGATTTTGCAAAAAGAGGTTTAGAGTTTGATTTGATTATTGATGCTACGGATAATCTTCCAACAAGAGCAGCGATAAATGAGTACTGCATAAGCAAAAATCAACCTTGGATTTATGGAAGTGTAGAGGAGTTTCATGGTCAAGTTTGTTTCTTTGAAAAAGCCTCTTATGAAGCAGTATTTCAAATAAATGACAGAAAACCAAATGGAATTGCTTGTCCTATCGTAATGCATATTGCTTCACTACAAGCAAATCTTGCTATTAGATATCTTGCTGGATTGACTGTAAAAAAAGATATTTTATATTATCTATCATTTGATAATGATGGTGTTTTACAAAACCAAAAATTCAATTTACCTACAAAATAGATATTAAAATCAATTTAGTCAAAAAAACTAAATTGATTTTTTGATACCACTTCGTTTCGAATAACCATTTTTTAAGCACTCATTGGATATACTTCACAAATTTTTATAATACTAATGGGGAACTATAAACTATGCCAAAAAGAGAAGATATAAAATCTATTTTACTTATCGGTTCAGGTCCAATTATTATTGGTCAAGCATGCGAATTTGATTATTCAGGAACACAAGCTACTAAAACATTAAAAGAGTTAGGTTATAGAGTTGTATTAATCAACTCAAATCCAGCTACTATTATGACTGACCCTGAATTTGCAGACAAGACATATATTGAGCCTATTACAGAAGAAGTTGTTGCAAAAATTATAAAACAAGAAAATATTGATGCTATTTTACCAACTATGGGTGGACAAACTGCACTAAATGTTGCTACTTCAATGTATGACAAAGGTATGTTAGAAGGTGTAAAATTTTTAGGTGCAAATCCAGAAGCTATTAAAAAAGGTGAAGATAGACACCTATTTAATGAAGCTATGGTAAAAATTGGTATGGATTTACCAAAAAGTAAAAATGCATATACTCTTGAAGAAGCTATTGAAGTTGCAAAAGAGATAGGGTTTCCAGTAATTAGTAGAGCATCATTTACACTAGCAGGTGGTGGTTCTGGTGTTGCTTATAATATGGATGAATTCAAACAGTTAGCTGAAGCTGGTATTGAAGCATCTCCAATCAACGAAATTGAGATTATGGAATCTATGCTTGGTTGGAAAGAGTACGAAATGGAAGTTATCAGAGATAGAAAAGATAACTGTATTATCGTATGTTCTATTGAAAACTTAGACCCAATGGGTGTTCACACTGGGGATTCTACTACTATTGCTCCTGCACTTACTTTAACAGATAAAGAGTATCAAGATATGAGAAATGCATCTTTTGCAATTCTTAGAGAGATTGGTGTAGATACAGGTGGTTCAAACGTACAGTTTGCAATCAATCCAGAAACTGGAAGAATGATTGTAATTGAGATGAATCCAAGAGTTTCAAGAAGTTCTGCACTTGCTTCAAAAGCAACTGGTTATCCTATTGCAAAAGTTGCAACACTACTTGCAGTTGGATTTACTCTTGATGAAATTACAAATGATATTACAGGAACTGCTGCATCTTTTGAGCCAGTTATTGACTATATTGTTACTAAAATCCCTAGATTTACTTTTGAAAAATTCCCTAAAGCAGACTCAACTTTAACAACTGGTATGAAATCTGTTGGTGAAGTTATGGCTATTGGTAGAACATTTAACGAATCTATTCAAAAAGCACTTTGTTCTATGGAAACAGGTCTTGATGGGTTTGACCCAATTTGTGATAACTTAGAAAAAATCAAAGCAGAAATTAGAAGACCAAATCAAGATAGATTAAGATATGTAATGGACGCAATGAGACATGGTATTACAAATGAAGAAATCTTCGAAATGTGTAGCATTGACCCTTGGTTCTTAAGTAAATTCAGAGAGATGTATAACTTAGAAAAATCTATAAATGAATCAATCTTAACTGATGAACTAATGATGAGAAAAATCAAATCAAATGGTTTCTCAGATAAAATGATTGGTAAACTTATAAATAAAACTGAAGAAGAAGTATATCAAGCAAGAAAAGCTTTAAATGTACAATTTGAATATAATGAAGTTGATACTTGTGCAGCTGAATTTAAAGCACTTACTCCTTATTTATATTCTTCTACAAATGTACACAAATTACCAGAAGTAAAAGAAGAACAATCAGATGATAAAAAAGTTCTTATTATAGGTGGTGGACCAAACAGAATCGGTCAAGGTATTGAGTTTGACTATTGTTGTGTTCATGCTTCATTTGCTTTAAATGAAATGGGTATAAAAACAATAATGTACAATTGTAACCCAGAAACTGTATCAACAGATTATGATACTTCTGATATTTTATACTTTGAACCAATTGATTTTGAACATGTAAGAGCTGTAATTGAGCAAGAAAAACCAGATGGTATTATTGTTCACTTTGGTGGACAAACTCCACTAAAATTAGCAAATGCTATTCATGCTGCAGGTGGTAAGATTATTGGGACAACTGCTGAAGTTATTGACTTAGCAGAAGATAGAGAAAAATTCTCTACATTTGTTGAAAAAGCTGGATTATTACAACCAGACAATGGAACAGCAGTAGAAGTTGAAGAAGCTATCGAAATTGCCCAAAGAATTGGTTATCCAGTACTTGTAAGACCATCATTTGTACTTGGTGGTAGAGGTATGAAGATTGTTTACTCAACAGATGAGTTAAAACAATATATGGATGAAGCAGTTTCAGTTTCAAATGATGCACCAGTTTTAATTGACAAATTCTTAGATAGAGCAATCGAACTTGATGTTGATTGTATCTCTGATGGTAAAGAAGTTTATATTGGTGGGATTATGCAACATATTGAAGAAGCGGGTGTTCACTCTGGGGATTCAGCTTGTTCTTTACCTCCAATCTCTATTGATGATGAACTTATCAAAGAGTTAGAAGAAAAAACTAAAAAAATGGCATTAGGTCTTGGTGTAGTAGGTCTGATGAATACTCAATATGCTATCCACAAAGGTCAAATTTACTTAATCGAAGTAAATCCAAGAGCATCAAGAACAGTTCCATTTGTATCAAAAGCAACTGGAATGCCTTTAGCAAAAGTTGCTACTAGAGTAATGTGGGGTGAAACTTTAAGAGAAGCATTAAATGTATATGATAAAGATATCGTATATGAAGATAATGGAGTTTTAAAACCAATCTTAAAAAGCCATGTTGCAGTAAAAGAAGCAGTTTTCCCATTTACTAAATTAAGTGGTTCTGATATGATTCTTACACCAGAAATGAAATCAACTGGTGAAGTTATGGGTATCTCTGCTACATTTGGTGAATCTTATGCAAAAGCACAAAGTGCAGCTAAAAATGACTTACCGACTGAAGGTAAAGTATTTATTTCATTATCTGATTTGGATAAAGATTTTGCACCAAGAATTGCACAAGGATTAGTAAATGAAGGATTTACAGTAGTAGCAACAAGTGGAACTCACAAAGTTATCACTGAAGCTGGAATTGATTGTGAAAAAGTACTTAAAATTAGTGAAGGTAGACCAAATATAACTGACTCTATTGCAAATGGTGAAATTGCACTTGCATTTAACACAAGTGATGGAAAAGAATCATCAAAAGATGATGGTAGAAACATCAGAAGAGCAGTTCTTAAAAATAGTGTTCCTTATGTAACAACAGCTTCAGCTGCATTAGCTTGCGTAGAAGCAATGAAAGCACTAAAACAAAAAGATGGTATATCAGTAAAATCAATTCAAGATTTTTTACACAACTAAAATGAACTCAAAACTTGTATATTTAGTACAATCTGATACAACAGTAGGCTTCTCATCAACAGATGATGAGAAGCTTTCAAATTTAAAAAAAAGACCAACAACACAAAAAATTCTTCAAGTAGTAGATAGTTTCAATACATTAAAACAAAATGCAAGAATACCAAAACTACATAGAAAAAGAGTTAGAAAAGCAAAAAAAACAACTTTTATTTATCCAAATTCTCTTTCTTTTAGAGTTATACCAAGAGATGATAAGTTCTATGATTTTGTACATAAGTTTAAAAAGATTTATTCTACTTCTGCAAATATAACGACAAAGCATTTTGATGAAGAGTTTGCTACAAAAAATGCACAAGTAGTAGTAGAAACAAAAGAGGGATTTAGTGAAACAGTATCTTCTTCTATAATTATTCTAAAAAAGAAGAAATTCAAAAAAATAAGATAATTATAATATAGCTATTCAAAATAACTAAAATCTGTACTTTTTAAGCAAAATAAAATAGAATCTAAACTATAATTTCATTCTCAATTAAAATGACCCTGTCGTCTAGTGGCCAAGGACCTCTGGATTTCCTCCAGATGACATAAGTTCAAATCTTATCGGGGTCGCCAGTCATTTTATGGTACTTTGGTGAACTTTTTAATTAATGGAAAAATTCATTAGGTGATACTTAAGGTGATACTTTTTTAATTAAATTTATGTATTAAACTTTAAAATTACCCTAGTAATTACACAATTACCCCTTAATATATTTTATAGTTACTACCTAGTAATTACATAGTTACCCCTTAGTATATTTGCAATTATTACCCCGTAATTATATAATTACCCCTACAACTTTACATATTCTATTTTATGGTATCTACGAAAATCTATTTTGCTACATACACAGAGTTACAATTACTTTGGTACATATAAAAGAGTACACATACAGTTAATTTATATGGCAGTAATTTTAGTCTTATAATTTTTAGAATAAATAATAAATAGTATGCGACCTGTTGGATATATTTCTTTTGTTGTAGTTTTATTTAAAAGGATGTGCTAAAGCACCATATTTTGATGTGAAGCAATTTTAATAATCGTTTGAGTATTTACTCACTTTAAATCTTTTTAAGACGAATAGAGCATTTATGAGATAATAGGGAAAGGTTTTAATCTATGATTTTAGATAAAACTTATAATTCAAGTCTTATCTATATAATTCCTTTTTCTTTTAAAAGCATTTTAATTACTTGTACAGGTTTAATTCCATATATCCTCTCACAGTTTATAAACATATCTTCTTTTTCTTTTTTTGTTAGTTTAAACTCATATCTTACAATTTTATTATCATCATCATTTTTAGTTTTATTTACTGTTTTAATAGTTAAATCTTCTTTTGTTTCAGTTCCTGGTAAATGGCTATCATCAATTTTATCACTTCTCATTTTTTAACCTTTGTAGTTTATTGTATCAGCTAGTTCATCAACAAAAGTTCTTACACCTTTGTAACTTGACTTTAATGTTTTATTTTCATTAATTAAATCTTCTTCTTTTTTTAGATCATTTACAAGTTTAGCAAAAATATTACTTCTTGGCATTAGAATAGTTTTATATTGATCAAGCATATTTATCTCAAGTTGTTCTTTAAAATCTTCTGCTGCTTTTTCTCTTTCTTTTGAAGTTGTTAAAAATGCAAAGTTTAGAATAAATACAATTTTAGCTCTAGGTAATTTTTTTAAAATATATTTAGCAGTTCTTAGAGTTTCTCTAATTGATTCATAATCTGTAAAAGAGGGTAACATATAAAAATCACTTTCTAATTCATTTACTCTTGGATCAAAATATCCTCCTAAGTCACAAATTAGAAATCCAGATTTTGAAGAAATTGTTTGTTCTGTCAAGTCATCACTTAAAATAAGTTCTTTTTCATTTCTTGTAATAGTTTTATTTTCTTGAATATTAATTGTATTAACTGCATTATAATGTTCTGCATCTCTTTGAGTATCAAAATTTAGAATACTAGATTTTGTTCTCTCTGCAAGAAGTCTTGCAGCTGAACTTTTACCACCAGATCTAAAGTTTGCAAAAGTAATTATTGTTAAGTTATTCATATAAAATTCCTTATAAATTATATACTATTATAACAAAGTACAGCTTTAGTACGCATAAAATACGTACTAATTTATATAGATAATGCACCAATGTTTAGAAAAATTATTATTTTTATTAATAATAAATATGCTATTATAAATGAAAAATATCAAGGATTTTAATGTTTTATATTGTTGCATTTGCATTTGGTGGTTTAGCTATACTTTGTATTATTGCTGTAATAATTGGTTTATTTATTTCACCTGCTGTTTACATAGGATTAAAAAAATTTCTAAAATCAAAGGCTTTTAAAATAATGATTGGTTTTTTTGTGGCAACATATTTATTCTCGTTACTACTAATGCTACCACAATTAGATTGGATGCTTAAAATTAATTTTTAATTTATTTATTATTTCTAATTAAATTATTGATAATTAGGGAATAGGATCTTTTTGTTTCAAAAATGGGAATCAACAAAGTAGAATAAAATGATATAACAAACATGATTTTTATTGCTTGTTTTAATGTAATTAAACTATCACTTTCAAAATAAGATAAACAAGTTCCTGTAAAATTAAGTATTAGTGTTATTCCTAAAAAAAAACAAAAATTACTTAATCTAAGATTTGATTTCATAATTTTATTTGAATAAATCAATAAAAAAATTGATATTATTAATAATATAATATTTAACATTCTTTTCCTTTTCTATTATAAATATAATTATTACATATATTGTCTTTAATATATGTTTATTTAGCATATTAAAATTTCGATAGGATTTTTGATTTAGACTAAAGTGGATTTATGTCTATATGAGACTATTACGTCAGTTTAGAAGACTCTTTATTTATAAATTTATAAAAGAATATAATGAGTAGTTATATTGGAAAAATGAAAGTAAATTAGTAAAGTTTAGTATCTATAAAAAATATTTTTAGAAATGCATAAGCTTAAATGTTACTCAAAGAATTAAAGAGTCGGAGCAAGTTTTAGGTATTGATTTGTTAGATTATATAATCACTTGTTCTAATGGTTACTATTCTTTTAAATTTTAAAATATTCCAACTAAAGAATAATATATATTAGTATCAATAATTACTTTTTGCATTGTAATTTAATCCTTTAGTTAACGGTTGAAGATAGCCAATAAATTTATTGGCTACTCTATTTTGTTTGTCCTTCTACCAAAATATATGTTTATAATTTCCAGCTTCTGAACTAGAATTATATTTCTTTTTATTACACGTACTACACAATATTTGTAGATTTGTTGGATCGTTTGTGCCACCTTTTGTTAGTGGAACAATATGGTCGATATTTATCTTATTATTTATTGCAATTGTTCCACTTAAATCACATCCACAGTTTGCACAACGTCCTTTTTCTCTATAAACCAATGCTTCTTGAAGCCATTTATTCCAATTAGAATATCTTTTTATTTTACCATCATCTGCTAAGAATTTTGGATATTGCTGTTTTTTTATTTTTTGAATTAGTTTGGAAACTGAAATACTAAAGTTTTTCATTAGGTTTCTATCTTCAAATAAAATATTAAATGCTTCATTGATATATTTATCGCAATTGTTAATTAGTAAATTATATAAATAGTAATTATATTCTTCATATGAATTAGTTGTATTATTGTTATACTTTACTTTTAATTCATTTAATAATGGGAATATATATTCTGGAAATGACAAATCAGTTTTTCGTCTTAAATAATCAAATTCTGCAATAAAATAATTTTTCATGTAATAATGTAATAGTGTTTTTTTACTAGGTTTGTACGTAACATAAATTAACCTTTCATCAAAAACTAATGCATCTTCAATATCAATAATGTCATAACCATCTTCTCCCTGCGTTCTTTGAATAAAAGTTCCATTAATCCTATCAGCTGTTGAACTAGCTATACCATATGATATATCTGAAAATCTTTCATTACTAAATGCCATATAAAAACCTTCTAATCTTAATAGTTTAATTTACATGCTCTGATATAAGTTTTTTTACTTTGTCTTCCCATTTAGAAGTGTGTACAACTCTATCAAAGTCACTTCCATATTTACCTGACATTAATTCAATTCTACTTAGCGTACTTAACTCCTGCCAGTTATTATACATGATATATATTGCATTACCATATCTGGTATTTTCAAATACTACTAAGTCATCTTCAATAATTGCACCAAAATAACGTTGTAATCCACTTGTTCCATACAATAACTCTTTAGGATTAAGGCTCATTAGGAAATCATATCTTCTTTCAATTTCTAAAATTTTTTCTTTAGATGGTTTTGAATTGCCAAAAATTCTTTTAATATCATCTTCTCTTACTCCTGGAGGTAAGAATTCCCACGATAGTTGTGTTGTCTTAATATAATCTTCATATGTGCTTCCTGATGGAAATATACTACATGCATAAATATTTTCTTGCATTAAATTTAAACAAAATAATAAGTCTTCTTCAAAAGTTTCACTTTCTCTATCAAGAACTTCATTTATTTCGAATTTTATTGCAAACTTATCTTGATTAGCAGATACATTCTTACATTCTATCTTCATTGTCGATAATCTTGGGGCTACACTCTCCCTAGGGTACATTTCATATGGCATATTAACTGTATGAGTAAGATAATATGATCCATAACTTGGTACTTCCATAGTTCTATAATGTGTTTCTTTAGGTAAGTCATCTCTTACTATTTCATATCCATTAATATTTTTGTCTGAGTATTTACCTTGACAATCTAAAGGCATAATTTCATTTGGAATTTTTAAATTTCCATCATCTATATATATGTCTAAGTGTTCTAAATTTCCTTCTATAATATAGTCTTTTGTAAAAGTTTTTAAAATTCCTACAACAATATACTGACTGTCAATACTTTTAATTTTATTAAAAATATTGGGCGGTATTTTCCTTAGATTCTTTTTTGGCATGTATATCCTTTATTTTAATTATATAAGACTAACTATTTATTAAACATACATTATATATAAAACACCCTGAAAATCAATAAATAACATACACAAAATATGTCGTATATCAAAATGCCTACAAACATCTTAAATAAGGTATTTTTGCAGATATTATTATAAAAAACATTGGAAATTGAGATGATTTTTAAGTTTATGATATGCTTTTTATGTATGTTTAATGTCGATATTTAGACGATAATAGTACATATTGTATATATATTAAGGTGATATCGTAATAAACCTGCAAAATGTTAAATATATTAAAAGGAGTAATGTTTATAAAAAATTGATGCAAATATGAGTTATAAAAACAAGTTCAACAACCTGTACTTTTTGGCACAAATTTAGCTAAGTAAAACTAACTATATTTAAACTTTAGAAATATCAAACTTTGACATAAAACTCTTAACAGTTTTTTTAAATCCGTTAATAATACATACTTAATCCGTACTAAATCTGTATTTCTATATCTTTTTCTTTTATTTTATTTCTATCCTGTTTTATCTTTTTAATATCTTTATTTTCTTGTTTCATGTAATCTAATGATTTTTTTGTTTCTATTATCTCTTTATCTGTAATGTTTGTATTTAACTTATCCACATAATAAGTTATTGTTCTTTTTACTTTGTCTTCTCGTAATAATGATATTAGTTTTATATCATCTTTTATAGATTTAATTGCAAGTTTATCCTCATTATCAGTTGCATTAAATTCTTTTCTAAACTTTGATTCTTTGTAGTGATTATCAATTGTATAAATTGATTTAGTATCATTTAAATATTTAGATCTATCTTCTAGGTCTTTTATTAACTCTTTTTTATCTTTAGTTGTAAATAGATCTTTATAAACTCTTTTTATTGCAGTTCCTTCTTGTTTTGAAAAAGCAAGATGATTATTATACTTCTCTTTTTCTTCAAGTACAGTTTCTTCTTTGTATTTCTCTTTTAAAGAAGATTGACTTTTAAAGTTTCTAAATGCTCTTTTATCTACAAGTTCTTTTACTTTACTCTTTATTTGTTCTAGGTATTTAAGTTCTTCATTGTTATCTTGCATTTTTGTTCTAAATTTTAACTCTTTGTTTAAATCTATAAGCTTATAGATAGAGTCTTCTTTTTTTATATTATCAATCTTTGTCTCGAGTTTACTTATAAACACTTTTCTATCAATATTTGTTATATGTTTATCATAGAATTTTTTAATTGTTTCATTCTCTTTTTTTAAGAACTCAAGTGAGTTTAAAACTTTTGTTTTATCTTTTATTGTTTCACTTGATTTTAATTTATCTTTTTTGAACTCTCTTAGTTTATAGTTCTGTAATGCTCTTGTATCAATTAAATCAATTATCTTATTATTCACTTTCTCAATAAACTCTAGTTTCTCTTTGTCTTTTATCTTTTCTTTTAGATAATCTTTTTCAATAAAGATTTTTTGAAGTTGAAAGATTGATGTTTTTTTATTTATTGATTTTATTTTATCTTTAAATTTATCAAATGTTTTTTCTAAATCTATTTCATTTCTATATAGATCTTTATTTATATCTTTTATGTTATTTATAAACTCCAGTTCTTTATTTAAAAAAGATAATTCATTCTCTTTTTTAGAAATAAGTTTTCCATCATCTGATCTTTTAATTATATTAGTAGTTTTTCTTATCATTAATTCAACTTCATGTTCGCGTTCTTTAAAAATATTTATTAAGAACTCTTTATTTTCTTTTATCTTTTCTGCTGCATCCTTATCTTGTAAAACATTTTTATTCTCAAACTCTCTTGCAATAACTTGTTTATATAGTTTATTAATTTTAAATGCATTTGTAGTCATAGATAGAAGTTGTATCTCATCTTTTTCATTTTTTATATTTTCATTTACTTTTATATTATAAAAATATTTCATTTCTTTAAAATCATCACTCATTTTTTCAATACCAAAATATTGACTTAATGTCATATTTCTTTTATTCATTTTAGATTGAAAAAATTTTAATGTATGTTCAACATCAACAAAATCTTTTGTTGCAGCTTCTTTAATTATAAACTCAGTATTTTTTATTAATTCTTCTTGTTTATATATATTTTTTTCAATATCTTTTTTAATTCTTGTTAATTCTTTATTTCTATTTAAAATAATTTTTACTTTTTTTAGATTTTTTCTATGATTATTTTCATCAATATTTGTAATGTTTTCATTTGAGTTTAGTATTATTCTATTATTAATATCTTTTAATTCTTCATTTAAATTTTTTATAGTATTTTGAGCTTTTTCAATTATATTACTATTTAAATTCATTTTCTTTTTTAAATCATCTATTGTCTTTTTTAGTAATTTATATTTTAAATCTCTTTCAACTACATATTCTGTTCTATAATTAAAGCTATCATTATAATGATTTAAATTCTCTGCAAATTCTTCACGCAAATTTTTATAAAATTTTTTTACATCACCTTTATTTTTAAAATGGATTTTTCTATTAGTTAATTTACTTCTTTTATTTATTATTACATGTACATGTGGTTTCCCTTGATGTTTATGAATTGTATAAACAAATTTATTTTCATAGAAATTATGTTTTAATACATCACGAACACTATTCTCTAAAGCTTCAAGATTATTTGTAGTTTTTATTTCATCTATACTAAAAGCTAAATGCATTGCTTCATTACTTTTCAAACTATCAGACATATTTTTTTTCCAATCTTTTAATACATCTTGTGTTCTAACTTCATTTCCATTTTCATCTTTTACTATAAAGTTTTCAGAATGTTTTGCGATATAAAACATTGCAAAGTCAATGTTTTGTTTATTTAAATTTGATAAGTGTTTTACAACAGCTTGTTTTATTTCTCCCTTTTTTTTAGCACGATATGTTTTAGGGCGAGGAGTTCCTTTTAATTTTTCTTTAGTAAGTTCCATCTCATCAAGTAGTAGCATTTCTATTTTTCCCTTTAGTTAATTTTGTGAAACAAAATTAAAATTGACATTCATATTTTAAAAAATATGAATACATATATTGTCTCGCTTATTCTCATAGTATAATTGAATTTTTGCATTACATTTAAAAATTATTATACTATTTCATAAGCTCAAATTAAAGGCAGGATAACCATAATTAACACACACTAATCTAAGTCAAAGTACTATTTTATAGGGCTTTAAGAGATTTATTTAGGAAAGTATATTTTTAGATGAATATTTTAAGATGAATATTTTAAGATGTAAGAACTAAATAATAAGTTTAAAAGACTTATTATTTAATTGTCCAAAAGTATTTCGTAGTATTAATACCTTTTGATTCCATTGCATAATCTTCAAATGTAGTACTTGAAACTTCATGAATAGTAGTTGTTTCAAGTTTCATATCATGACCTTTTAATTTAGCAATATTTAATCCATTTAAAAGTTTTAATTTATAATTACCACTTAAACCTTTAATATATTTATTTTTATAAATATTTAAAAACCTTATAAAATAATTTTCTACTCATTAATATAATATTGTATTTCAAATTTTAATATTTCATTTTCATTATTATCTTGCATAGCTTGAACTATACCACTTCTTAATTTTAAATCATGATCTAAATTAATATAATCATTATAATTACCACTTCTAATTACTTTTGCAAGTTCTATCGAAAAACCTTCTTTTAATAATTTAATCATATAAGTATCACTAGTTCCATATTTGATTTTATCGTAAAAGTTACTTTCAATTAAGTCTAAATCATTTAATATTTCTACATACGGCATTAAATTAAAATCTACAAAGTCTTGTTCTTCTTTTACTCTTAATATAGCTATATTAACTTTTTGAGCATCACTTTTATTAGATA
The DNA here is from genome assembly GCF_004116725.1 of Arcobacter sp. CECT 8986. Taxonomy (NCBI): domain Bacteria; kingdom Pseudomonadati; phylum Campylobacterota; class Epsilonproteobacteria; order Campylobacterales; family Arcobacteraceae; genus Arcobacter; species Arcobacter sp. CECT 8986. The sequence continues at coordinate 363,810 of NZ_PDKG01000002.1, forward strand.
AATTAATGTATAATTCTCTAGAACCCTCTTGATAAGGAGATGTTATTTCTCCCCATCTAGTTCCAACGTAAATAATTGAGTCTTCTTTTACATTTTCCCAGTACCAAAGAAAATTATTAATCATTTCTCTATATGAAGTTCCAGAAGCTCTCCATTCAAGAAATTTAGAATAAAAAGCTTTTGCCTTATCATTTTCTAAACGTCTAAAATTATCTGCATGTTCATCTTTTAATTTAACTCTAAATAGAAATATTTGTGCAATAAGAAAAATTAATCTATCTGATGTTGATACAGGTTCTATATTTTTTGAATTATTATAGTTTTCTTCAAGTTGTGATTGATTTTCAAATATGTCAAAGTCATGGATATTATTCTTAAAACATGACTTGGCAATTTCAGATGTAACAATTCTCAGATTTTCAAGTTCACTTGTTCCCTCTTCTATATTCTCTTGAAATTCTTCTGCTTCTCTAACTTGTTCTATTTCTTCTTCTGTTAATTGTGCTTCAAGATTTGTTTTGATTAAGGGATTATCAATTTCATCAATAATTACTTTATTGTCTTTTACCCTTTCTTTTAAAAAGTTTTCTATATTTGCGTTGTTACTTGAATATTCACTTTTAACTATGTAAACTTTAGGTTCAAGTAGTTTTAAACTTCCATTCTCTCTATCAAAAACTTCACTAAATCTACATACTCTACCTACAAGGTTTTTAAATTGGGCACTATTTAAATTTCCCTTTCCTTTCTTTGTATCTAAAAGAAATATTTTTTCAGCAGGGATATTTACACCTTGTAATAAAGTTGATGTTGTAACTACATACTTGATTTCATTAATTTTTGAAAAAGCATTTTCTACATATAAACGTATATTTTCAGGCATTCCTCCATGATGATATATTACACCATTATTTAAAGTTTTTATTAAATTATAGTCTTCATGCAAGAATTCTCTTAATGATTTTTGAACTTTCTTTATATCTTCTGTAATCTCTATAGAATTATTGATTTTTTTAGAAAAACTTTCAATATATTTAGGTCTATTTATATATATAATATTTTTATTAGCTGCAAAATAGTCTATAAACTTAAATGTATTCTGGAACATTTGCATTGATTTTACATCAAAGAATTTATTTATAAATTGATCGTAAACTTTGAACATTTTATTATTAGATGTTAAATCACACACAAAATATTTTTCTACTTTGATAAATTCTTGAATTTTATCGGCTAATAATTCAGTATCTTTAAATATTTTTAATTTTTTTGGTTCAACTAAAAAAGGAGTAAAGTAATAGTATTTAACATTATTATTTCTCTTTTTTAAAATTTTAAGATTTTGAATTGTAAGAATCTCTCTAGAATCATTTTCAATAAGGTTATGGGCTTCATCAATTAATATTATATCAAAATTTAAATTAGGGTGTTTTTGTAAAAGTCTTAATAATCTTTCTTGAGTTAGAACAGCAATAATATTACCTGATTCCTCATTTAACATATCCGGATGAGTAACTATTTTATTTTGGCATTCCCGTATGCAAGGATTTATTATAAGTCTTTTTCTTGTTTGTGCAAGAAGAGATTTAGTAGGAACTAAAATACAAATATTTTTGTCTAAATTATCTTCTACTTTTTGAATAATCAAATCTGATTTACCATAGGATGTAGGTGCAACAACTATAAAATCATCATCATTTTTAGAAAATTTAAATAATCTTTTTTGGCCAGCAGAAAAATAAATATTTCTTTCAGCTTGTGGATGTTTAAAATTTTCTTTATATGAAGACATTAATAGTCCATGAAAACTTTCATTGAAATTTTCAATATCTAAATATTTTTCTTCAATAAACTTTGATACAGGTATATAGCCTTTATTAATTGAAATATCATAAAGAGGTTTATAATCATTAAATGTATTTGAATACATTAGAATTATTCTATATCCAAATTTTTCTAATTCAATTTCTCCATAATTTAAAAATATTATGGCTAACTTTAATAATAAGAACTTTTCATTATCTGTTAAATTTGTATCATTTTTTACAAGCTTTTGATATGCTTTAAAAAAATTTGTTTCTTGAAGCGTTCTCATTAATTGTAGTTTTTGTAATTTTATTTTATCCATTGTTATTCTCGTTAAATTGGCTAATTAAAAAATCTTCTATTTTAGAATAAGTTTCTTTTTGTATAGAAAATACTATCAATCCAACAAAAATATTTTCTGAATCAATATTTAACTTATATCTTTTGAGATCATTAGGACAAATTTTTGTGTCTAACTTTTTATATAAAACTGAACTTAAAATAACATTTCTTTTTAAATTTCTATTTTCTGTGTCAGGGTGGTCTTCATCTAAAATATTTTTTATATCAAATCTTCTTTCTGAATTGAAAATTGTTGAATTAACATCTATTAAGACAGATTCCCATAATGTTGCTCTATCTCCCATTGAATGTTCTTCTATATCTTTTCTTGCTTTATTTAAAAGACTCTTATTTTTTGTATCAATATTTTCTGTAGTATTTGTATCTCCACCAGATTTAACTTCACAATACCAAATTAAGTTATTCTCATCCGTATATACAATATCGAAACCTTTTCTAATACTATTTTCTTCTTTATTCTTCATAATTGATATTGCTTTTAAATTTATGTATGAAGGCATTAATAAATGAGTTAGTAATTCTCCTATCATTCCTTTCTTTGTATCAGGAGTTTTTGTTTGGTATCTTTCTAAAAATCTTTTAACTGTTGTATTATAAGAAAATTGAGGTCTCTCTTCTGCATCAACTGAACCATGCCAAATGCTACTAAGCATTTCTACTATTCTTTCTTTTAATTCATCACTAAACTCTTCAATATAACATATATAAACATTATCTTCTGAATTTTGATGAAAGCTAATACCTGAAATCATATTTGTATCTTCCATATGTAAATTAATATTAAATTGTTTTAGTTTTTTATATTGTAAACTATTTTTAATTAAACTCAAATCATTCTATTCTACTAAAAAGTTGTCATAATTTACGTCACAAAATAAAAAAGAGTAGAAAAATCTACTCTTTTTTAGAAATAAGGATAAACTGAAGTTTTAAAAGTTATCGATTTTTCTAAAATTAAAAATTAATAATAAGCGAATTAAAATATTTGTTTATCCTAATTTTTTAAAATTGGTGTATGTTAAAAGTCATTTCAAAGTTTGCTTCTTTTAAAGCTGTAAATATATTTTATTTAAATTTATTAGTTTATCAAGAATAATTTATCTAGTATAGGTTTCATTCTTCGGCTTATAAAATCATCTAAGTTACTCATTACTTTTGTTTTATATAATAAAATATAGTCATTACTTCTTAGCTTTGAAATTCTTTTTTTAAATGATATTAGTAATATCATCTTGTAAAAAAGATCTATAAAAAGTTTCATTTTTATAATCTTAAAGTGATATAATTTGATATTCCTTTTTATTTTAATAATTTTTTACATTCAACTTCATAATCTTTTATTCTTTTATTTTTATCTTTTTTCTTATTTTCAAAATAAAAACATCTTTGAAAGTTTTTTTCTTTATTATAATACATTTTCCAAAAGGCATCTGGAACTGTAATTTGGTTTCTTCCTATTTTATTTGAATGATTAGAATACTCTACACCATTTAATACTTTTATATATCCTAATTTAGTTGCAAGTGTTCTACCTTACCGTTCTAATCCCATCCATGCATCTTTACCTCTATTTAGAGTTCTATGCTGAGGAATTATATTACTCATTGCATAAACAGCATGAAGACTTTTATTACTCCAGTCTGCTGCTGCATCTGGATATAGGTGTCCTCTATCATTATGATAAATATTATGAGTATAGTCGCTATATGAACTTCTATATTTTTTAGGTATATTTAAATCATCATAAAATCTTGGTCTTTTCTTTATATTTTTAGAGTTCACTTTATCTGCATATAAAGTATATGCTACAAACTTTGCACCTTTATATTTATAACTGTAACAAGTTTCAAAGAAACCATCATTATTTAAAATTTGGTCACATTGTTTATTATTAAAAAACTGTTTTAATAATAAGTCTGCTCCAAACAGTTGTATTGATAATATTGATATTAATATTAGTTTTTTCATTTATCATCCTTGCTTTTATTTTCTTTACAAAATACTTCATTTATATCTACATGTTCATCTTTAAAACTTATATCTTTGAGCGTGATAAAAAATGGATTCTTACTTGAGATGCCTTTTTCTTTATTTATATCTGATAATTTAAGAAGCTCAATTAAAAAATCTGTATATTTTATTTTACCTTTTTCATCTTTAGTATTTTTACAAATATTAGTTGGAATATCTTTTAAAACATCTCTTATTGTACCTTCTTTCAGATAATATACAATTCCATCTTTTATTCCAAGTAATAATATATTTTCTTCTTTATATTCTATGTCTTTATTTTTTTTATGAATATAAATTTTTCTAAACGAAGGCTCTCTTGTTTTCATAATATATTCTTTTGCAAGGCTAGATGTTATTTTTGAATTAAATATTGGATTATCTAAATAAATGAAAGTTAAGAAAATAATTAATATAAAATTAATTCCAGCCTTTAAATATGGTAATGTTTCGTTTAAAAAAGGATTATTGTATTCTTTACTAACGAATAAATAATTTTTTTTGCTAATAAATTTGTAATAAATGAAGATAATTACTATTATGTATATAAGAACTCCTATTAAAAGTATACTTAAGTTACGAAGAGCATATTCTAAATATATATTAATAAGTATAGATAAATTATCTAATGAAATTGTTTTAACAAGAATACCCCATGAAATTAATTTTCCTGATACTTGTATTGTAAGTAATATTATTATAGATACAAATAAAAAAGTAAATTTATTTAATAAATATTCATTTATTTTTGTAAAAATGGTATTGAAATTTTTTTCTGTTTGATTGTTAATAGAATAAAATATTTTACATATATCTTCTGGTACTTTATTTTCTATTATTACTTTGAAACTAATTTTTTTTCTGTTTCTTTCTTTTATATTTCCAGCTATTTTATTTATTTCGTCTAATAAAATATTAATATCTTTTTCATTTTTTAAAACTCTAAAAAAAGAATCTATTATTTTATTTTTAAATTTTATTATAATAAAAACTTGTTTTTTATCTTTAAAGAAACAAAGTTTTTTTTCTTTAAATTCCAATTGATTGAGGTATTTTCTAAATTCATCAATTTGATCAAATGTAAATTCTTCTATATAGTTACTATATAATTCAAGTTCTGGAGGTTCTGTAATTTTTTTCATTTTGTCTTTGTATGTTATTTGTTGAAATATTTAATAATGAAAGAGAATAATTATTTATTCTCTTTTATACTTTTAACAATGTTTTTTTGTAGTTTTTCTTGCTCTTTATCACCATGTACTGCTTTACCATAGTGTTTTTTTGTTAGTTCTCTTAGATATTTATTATTTGGATCATTCCATTCTTTTTTTTGTTTTTCTTGTTCTCTTTTATCTTGTTTTTGTCTAAGTTCAATCATCTTTTTTAATGTAGGAGTCATTTCAGCACTTAAATACGGAGCTATTAAACAAGTTAATAAAAAATAAATAATTAGTTTCATTGATATTCCTTTGGGATATTTTACTAAAATAAGACTTTATTAATCATCATAAAAATCTTGTTCACCTGCAAGAATTTTATATATATCACTTTGCTCACCTTCTTCTTGCAAACTTTTTATATATTTATCTCTTTCTTTAATTGAGTCTTTTTTATGTATATTTCTACTTGTTCTATATTTTTCTCTTTCATCTTTTAATTTACTTAATTCTTCATCTATGGAAGTTGAATGATTTTGGAATTTGGGAATAGTTAACGCATAATAATATCTCATCTGCATTTCATATTGTTTATCTATTGTTTCTAACATATAAAGTAATAATTGATTAGTTATTTGCTGTTGTTTTAAAACATCATCAGCTGATCCTATTTGCATCATTAAATCACTTATATTTTTTCTTCTTAACTCTTTTTCTTTAACTCTTTCTTCATTTAGAAAATATTCCTGGTATAAATCAATTGGAGCTCTTAGTGAAGCTTTTTTTAGTCCTTCTTGTTCTTTCTTTTTTAGTTCTAAGTAAGTGGACATATTATTAACTGCTTTTTGGTATTGAACGTAATTGTTGTTTTTTTGTGCTGATAAGATTTTTTTTCTTAAGTTTTGATATGTTTCATCTTGAGAATTATCAAAAAGTGCTGCTAGATTATCTTTCCATTTTTCATAGGCTTTATTATTTAATGGTTCTGATACATTATGATAATCTTTAAAAAATCTTTCTGCACCCATGTTTTTTGCTCTTTCTGCCATACTTTGAAATCTATCTTTTATACCTTGTATATTACTTACTAGATTTTTTATTTTTTTTGTTGGATTATAGATTTTTTCTCCAGATTTAAAAATTAAATCATTTGTTTTATCAATTAAGTCATTTGCTTTATTTAATGCTTCTAATTGATCTAGAGCAGTTTTTATTTGATCATTAAATGCTTTTATCTGTTTTGCATAGTATGTATATGATGTAGGGTCAGAAACAACATCACCTACACCAAAAAGTGCAAAACAATTATTAAATGATAGAGTTAGTATTAAAAGAATTTTAATTAATGTTTTCATTTTATTTCTCCAATTCTAAAGTAAAAGATTTTTCAAAATTTCTTGCTTTATTATATGTTGAAAACAAATCTTTTTTAAATATTGTTAATTCCTCATTCCAGTCTTTAGATTTAGACTTATCTACATTTAGATTTAGTTTTTTATCTTTGATGATATCTTTTAGTTTTTCATCATATTTATTTCCTTGTATATCATTATCAAATGCAGCAGTTATATTTTTTAAGTTAGGAAGTTTTTTATCTAATAGATAATTGAAAGCTTTAATTGCTTCATTTTTCATGCTACCATTAAAAGATACAAGCATAGTATTAGACAGATTAGATTTATTTATCTCTACATATGATAGGTTATCAATACTATTTTCTCCTGTAATGATATTAGTTATATCTTTTAACTTTACATTATTTGGAATAAGTACTGTTAATCCTGCTTTCCCTTTCTCTAAAGAATTTATTGGTTTATCATATGCATTTCCATTTTTATCTTTAGTAAGAGGTCTTTCAAGTAATTTTTTATTCATTCCTGATACTACGAGAGTTTGAATTGAGGTTTCTTTTGATTTATCATAAGATATAGTATTTTTTAGTTCTTGTACTGTAACAGTTGGAAATACTATATTTTTATATTGATCTATTTTAATACTATCAAATTCTTTGATTATAGAAGGATTGATTTTTCTTATCTTTGACAAAGATTTTGTAGTAGTTTTATTATAGCTAGTTAATTCATCATATTCTTTTTTAATTTCTGGATCATAATATCTAGTATCAGATATTATAATTTTATGAGAATAATCTTTTATTTTAGCACCTTTTACTAATTGGTGAATATTAATATTTCTATTTTTACAAAAGTTATATATTGTTCCATTGTCTTTATTGTTTTGAGGATTAAAATAGATGTAGTTACCTACACCTAAAGTTTTACCATCTTTTATATAACCTTTACCTCTTGAGATAATTATTTTATCTGTTCCATCAGACATAACTATATGGCTTTGTGAAGATTTATTATTATTTACTTCAAAGCCTAAATATTCAAGTAAATTGTTCATTGGTATTTTAGTATATTGCATAATTAATCCTTTATTAAAGTAGGATATTTAGTTAATAGTTTATATATAAGACTTACTTCTTCTAGTTTTATATTAAACAACTCTTCTAACTCTTTGTATGAAAGCTCTTTTTTGTCTTTATCTAAAACAATTAGAAATTTATTTTTCTGAGCATCAAATTCACCAGTCATTAGTTATCCTTTCTTCCGTATTTTTTTACAATTCTTTTTAATTTTCTATTTTTAAAATATAGATTAACTTTCCCTTTTATTGGAGTTGCTTTATGTCCAAAAACTGAAATTATTACTTCATTATTAGGAATATTCATTAAGTCTTGAGGAGTAAGTAAAGCATAGCCTTCTTCACTTTTATTTTTAGAACCAAATAATTTAAGTGCTTGTGATGTTTCACTTTGTTTATTCCTAGTGAGATTACCAATAGATTCAGAAACCATTTTTGCATAATCAATATCATTTATTGTAAAGATGATATTGTAAGCACAAGAACCAGATAGAATTTTCAAGTCTTCTAAAGAGTAGTATTTTTGTACTTGTGCTGATGTTTGAACTAAATAAGTTGCTGGAATATTATATGATCTTGAAAGAGTAGGTAACTCAAGTAAAAAAGGATTTTTACCAAATCTTACAAATTCATCAAGATAAAAGTCAACTCTTTCATTTGGATTATTATTTTCTTCATCTAAAAGTTCTTTCCCTATTGTTTCTAATATTATTGTGATTAATGGGGAAAGTGTATCAATTTCTTTAGGTTTTAGTTTAATATAAATAGTGATATTTTTCTTTCTCAAGTCTTCAAAATCAAGATTCATATCTTCAACAGCTTTTTTAACTCTATAGTCTTCAAAAACTGTAAGTTTATTTGCATATGTAGTTACAATTGATTTGAACTCTTTTGTATTTGTTCTTTCAAAGCTTCTTGCCATATCTCTTATTAATTCATCTAATGAATTGTCGTTTGCAACTTGAGTAAAAAATAGTTTCATATCATCAAGTTCTATTTCTTCTGTTTCTTCAAGTTCTCTTGCTTTACTTAGTGTTTCTTCATCTAATAATTCTTCTCTTGATAGTTTAGGGTATCTCATAAGTCTAAAGAAGTTAGTTTCTTTGAACTTTTCTAAATCATATATTGCAAAAAATTTAAATAACATTTTTGCTTGATTTAAAAAGTGAGTATCTTCTTTAGACTCTTTTGAATTTGATTTAAATAGAACATTTAGTGTTTGATTTATTAGTTCCATTTTTATATTAAAATCAAATTTATCATCTATTTCATCTTCATTAAACTGTTTTTTCCTTTTTTCAATGATTTTATTTAATGTTTTTTTATCAAAAGGATTAAAGTAGAAGCTATTATCATTACCAAAAGGATTAAAGATTAATATTTCATTTTTTAATTTTTCTTTTCTATATCTTGAAGTAAGTGCTTCAATCTCTCCCTTTGTATCAAGAATAATTGCACTTGTAGATAATGTTAAAAGGTTTGGTACAACTATCCCAGAAGTTTTACCAGTTCCAGGTGCAGCAATTACTAGAGTACTTCTTCTATCATCAGTTTTTATTGTTTTCCCTTTTACTAAGCAAAAAGTAAAACCTTTTTTTAGATTTAATTTCATCTTCTTTAAGATATAAGAAAGATCTGCGAATTTTGCATAACCATATGTTTGTTTTTTTAATGAACCAATTAGAGTTATAAAAGCAAAAATAGTAGGTAAACTTGCATATGCAAAAGAACTATAAACTTCTAGTTTTAGTTTGTTTTTAAAAATAAACTGTTGAGTATATAACTCTTTTAATATATTAATTGAATGTAAAATATCAAGATTAAACTGTATGCATACGATTATATAGAATATAGGTATTATTAAAAGAAATGAACTTAGGAATATTAATAATTTTGCTTTCATATTATCTCCTCAAGTAATCTTGTGTTATATCTTAGTTCAAAGATTAACTCTTTTACTTCATCTTTAAATTCTTCTGTAATTTCATAAAATTTATATTCATCAAAATTATGTGCACCTTCATTTAAGTTATGAGCTATTTGATTAATATTATTAGGAAGTCTAGAAACTAAAAGTTGAGTTTTTTTATTTGTTTGTATTTGTTTCTCTAAGAATTTAAGTGTTTTTAAACTAGCTCTTTTATTTAATAGATTTCTTACAATCATAGATCCAGTTTTTTTATATTTCTTTTCAAGTTTAGATAAACTTTTTAAACTATCTTCGTCCATATAAAAATGTCTTCTCAAGTATTTATCTTTACTCATTATAAATCCTTTGTATATTGTTTTAAATCTAGTATTTCAACAATTTCTCTTTCATTTGTTTTTTTATTTCTTTCTATTTGAATAATATAATCAATTGCTCTTGAGATATATTCTGTTATTGTTTTATCTGATATATCTCTTTCAAATCTAATATTTAAATTCATTGCATATAATGCATCTTCTGCACTATTTGCATGAACTGTTGAAATTGTTCCTGCATGACCTGTATTATTAAGTCTTAAAGACATAAGAGTATTTCTTGTATCTAATTCGCCTAATATCAATCTTTCTGGAAAAAGTCTAGTTGCTGCATCAATTGCATCTTGGTAAGTAAATGTTCCAGTATCTTTTTTATCTACAAGTATAGAAGTTTGATTTCTATTTTTAGACTTTAATTCTGGCGAGTCTTGAATAATGACTAATCTTTCTTCTAAATCAATTTTTTTCATAAGAGTATTTAATAAAGAAGTTTTTCCTGAGCCAGTTCCACCACTTATAAGTATATTTTTTCTATCACTTATAAAATTTAATATATCATCATAAGAGTAGGGTAGATTAGTAGCTAATTTAAATGATTCAATAGGGAAAATTTCTTTAGGTGGGATTCTTATATTAATAGAAAAGTCTTGATCATTTAAAGCTGTTTTATGTAAGGCTTGTACTCTATAATTTGTTCCAGGAATAGAAGTTGATAAACTTCTATTCTTTTTATTAAATTGTTGTTCTCTATCATTTGCAAGAAATATTAAAAAATCATTTAATATTTCTTTTTTTAATTGCTCATCTTTAAACTCATTCCATTTTCCATTTACGCATAAAAATAGTTCTTTTTCTTTTAAAATTACTATTTCATTTGCTCCTTGTGTTTGAAAGTATTTATCAAATACTTGAATTAAATTATTTAATAATCTATTCATTTGATTCTTCTTTAAAAGTATCATTAAATTTGTCTAATTCTTTTTTATACTTTTCTTTTGATTTTTCAAACTCTTTTTCTTTTTCATTCATTTCGTTTTCAAGTTCTGATATCTTTTCCAAAGCTTTAATTTGTTTTTCTAATTTTTTCTTTTGTTCAATTGCACTTATCATAATTTCTCCTTTATCTAATAATTCTATAAATCAAACCGTTATCTCTTCTAAATACAGAACCATCCCCTCTTAAGTAATCTCGTTTTGAAGAATATTCTCCAATTTCTTCCCAATAATCATAATAATTGCAAGTTGTTGCTGTTGATGTATAATCTTTACTACTACATTTATTAATATCACCCATTGCAGCAGAAATTGTATATGATTTATGACTTATTGTTTCTACTCCTCCAATACATTCTTTTGTTTTTCCATAAGGAACACGTACTGCCTTGATACAAGCGTAGAGAGAGCTAGGTGAAGAAGTTATATTTAATCCTTGATGAGACTTATCAAAAGGACTATAATTATAAAATGCATAAGGATAAGCACTTATATCTTCTTTACTACCTTTTTTAACAGGGAAAATTCCTGTTGTTAAATCAATAGTTTTTGCAGATTCTCCATATATATTAAATCCTCCTTTGTCATTTTGTTCTAATCTTTTAAAACCTAGTGATTTATTTAGAGTTATAATTGAAGAGCCATTTACTAATGTATAAGGAATTACTTGTTTTACTTGGCAAGGTTGAACTACTATTTTTTTATTCTCATCATTGTCATTAAAATAAACAGTTGTTTTATATGTACTTTGTAGCTTTTGGTCATCATGTTCAACACCACAACTTTCTTCTATATATGGATAAGCTTTATCTGTAACAATATCTTTTTTAATATATTTTTTTGTAGTTGTTCCTGGAATAATAAAATATTGGTTAATTTTTCTAAGTGCTTGTTTTGAAGAATCTTGATATTCATAACCTGAGAATTCATCAATTATTTCTAAGCCACCAGAATTTGTAACTTCGCATTGTGTTGCAAATCTTTTTATACCATTTAAATCATCATATGCAACTCTTTGTAAGTATAAAACTCTTCCGTCATTTTCTTCATAATCGCATGTAGTATCATCAAGATACTGTTTATATGTATATTTTGGAATATCTACACATTCTCCAACATAAGTTTTTTCATTTTCATACCAATAAAAATATTTACCTTGTTCAATAGACACATTATTTTCAAAGTCATGTCTTTCTGCATCACATTTATTTATGTCATAGTCCAAATTTACAAGTTCACCTGATGGAGTACATTCTCCAACTTTATGTTCTTCTTTTTCATAGATATAAGAGTATTGTTTTTGAATTTCTGCTTTACCTGTTTGATAGTTTGGAATAGCATCACAATTATCCACTTTTGAAATTAAAGGGATAGGTTCTTTATATTTACATCTTTGAACTAAAAAATCTCCTCCTTCTGGATCAGAGGCGAAAAGTTCATATCCTAGAGATATTTTATTGTTAGCATAATCAACTTTATTTTGGCAACTATCGCTATTATAAACTGTTTTAATACTAAGAGAAGTTCTTTTTGTACAAACAGTTCCAAGTTGAATATAGTATGTTGCTATTTTCCCATCATAAGAAGCTTCTGGACAAGTTACAACAACTGCAGAGTTATTGTCTTTAGTATTTGTATCAATTGTATCTCTTGAGTTATCATTATTATCTGAATTATTGTCATCTAAATAAGAAGGTGTAAATCCTTGAGATGAATTGTCATATCCTCCAGATGTAGTATTTTGAGAATATGAGTTGTCAGTTGAATCTTTTACTGTTTTATCTTTTAAATCTTTTTCATCCGCTGCATTAATAATACTAAGTATTTCATCAAGATTTCCTCCTTCTACAGTTAAATTACTGTCTTTTTTTAGAGTTATATTCTTTTGTTTTAATCTTCCCTTTTTTATAAAGGCATTATTTAGATTATATATCTTTCCATTGTATTCTAATTTATTAAATTCAAAAGATGCATTATTCTTTTCATCTACATTAAATTCACCTCTTAGATTTATTTTCTCTTCAACATTTTTTTCTTTTAAAATTGGTTTGCCTGATAAAGCACCATATCCATTTTTAAGAATTACATTTTCATCAATTCTTACATTTAATAAATCATTCTCATTTGAATTAGCAGCATATAAACTAATTACAAAAAATGAGATAAATATTAACAATTTAGTTTTCATTATTCTCTCCTTTTAAATTAAAATATTTAATAACAATCTCACCATTTTTAGGTTGTGGAAACCAAATATCATATTTAGATACAATAAATACTCTACTTGCTTCTCTAACTGTAATTATTGGTTTTATTTTTATTTGTTCATCTGTGATTTTTTTTAGTATGTATGATAAATCTTGTCTTGAGTTATCTAAAATAATTTGTGTATTATTTGAGTTGTCTTTTGAACTATCATCACTAGTGGCTTTACTAACTGCAAGTAGTAATGCGTTTGATATTGTTGATAAAGTTAGAGGTAAACCATATCTTTTCCAATATCTATTATCTAAAACACCTAATACTCCAGAGTTACCTTTTATATCTGCACTTTGTGCATCATCTAGTAATACATGAATTCCTTGAGGAGTGATAAATCTATCCCATTTTAGTTCAAAACGATTTTCTCCTATTTGGGAATTATTTCTGTAGTTTCCTATTGCTTTTGTACCTTTAGGAAGTAATTTAACTGTTCCCATACTTGCATATATGTCATCTTCAACTATACCTACAACTTGACCTGATAAAGCACTATTAATTGAAGATGTTAATATAATAGGAATTCTTTTATCTGCAGTGATTGTTCTATATAGTTTAGTTTCATTTGTAACACTATTTCTATTTTTTAGATTAGAAAATTTATTTGCACCAAAGTCTAGTTCTTGTTTTTTTTCTTCAAAACTATTTTTTTCAATTTTTGTTTTTGGAATATCACTATATAGACTATTTAGCAAGTTCTTTTTTTGTTGCTCTCTTTGTTGTTTTAGAATCTCTTCTTTTGATTGAAAGATATCTTTACTATATTCTTTTTGTTTCTCTAATATCTCTTTTTTTATAGAAGAGACTTTATCTTTTATTGTCTCTTCTTTTTGTTTTATTTCTTGTTTAGGTTTTTCATTCTCGTCTATTAATAAACCTTTAGAAACATCAGTTGGTTTTTCCTCTTCTTTATAAATATAATCATTTAAAGGAAAGTTTGTATTAACCAAAAACTTATCAAATTCTGGTGATTTTTCTTCATCAGCAGTAGTTGCGATAAAACCATATATTATTAGTCCTACAACAATAGTTGCTAATATTGAAAACATAATGATTAATTCTTTTAATTTACTTTTTTTCATGATGAATATCTTTTAATCTTCTAACACATACGTGTTTATTTTCGATTCTTAAAGTAAATTTATTAGCAATTGTTTCAGCAACTAAATAATCCCCTACAATTCTAAAATTTATAGGGCTATCAAATCCATCAATAACTTTAAAGATTGCAGGAAAAGAAGATAAAGAATAGTCTTTATCATATTTAAAATATACAAATTTATTATCTCTAAAAATTTTTTTTGCTTTTAAGTCTTCTGCTCCATCTTGAACAAAATCATCAATAACTTGATCTTTATAAATTTTAATTCTATTTTTACCTTCTCCTATATAAAAATAGTTTGGATCAGAAATGATTTTTTTAGCTTGATTATCTTCTTTTTTATTTTTTAGAAATTCTTCTTTTTCAAGATTAACAATTTTTATTTTATTTGTTGTGCTTTCATTTGTATGAATATATACAAGATTATCTGGAATTGATTTTGATTTATAATCAGTAGAATAGATATAAAAAGAATAGATATTCCCACTTTGACCTATAATAGTTAAGTTTGTATCTATTCCAATATATTTAGGTTGAATCAAAACAATATTAGAAAAGTCATATTTTGCAATTCCTAGTTTTGTAATAATAAAACCTTTATTACCATAATAAGGCTCACCTGCTATTTTATCATTAGAGAATACAATCATAGTATTCATTAATGTTCTAGTCTGTATTCTATATGTTTTATTCTCTTTATAATTAATATTTTTTATAGAAGATAAAGTCTTAGAAGATTTATTCAAAAATGCTTTTTGTACATTCTCTAAATCTACAAAAGTATTATCTTCAAATACTGTATTTTGATTAGACTGATTACTATTTGTATTTGAGTCCTCTAAGAATATAGAATTTGCAAATAAAATAATAGGGAAAATTAATATTATAAATATTTTCATATTTTCTCCTTATAGTATTTTGCTTACGTCATATCTAATAACTTCAAATGAAGTAAAATTATTAGGTATATCTTTAATTTTTAATTTTTTCTTCGTAAATCTAAATTGAAGAACAACTCTAAAATTACCTTTTGAAATTACTTTGTCTTTATTCTTTACTGTTGCAGTGTAATCTACTTGAGCAATGTTAGTTCCTGGAACAATATGTATGTTATGAAGATTTAGTTCTCTTGTAAGACTTTCTCTACTGAAGATTGAATTTTTTGCTTTTACTATTGATGTAAAGTTTTTCCAAACATCTCTTGAAGATTGAAGTCTTATTTTTTCATGTCTTTTTTTATCATCAATATTGTTTTTTGTTTCACGATTTATTACATAACTCATCACTAAACCAATTCTTACTGCTTCATCTTCTGTAATGCTACTATCTGCTTTTCTTACAGATACAAAACTAGTTTCAGCATTTGAAAAATATACTAAATAAGGTACTTTTTCTTTTAGAGGGAATAAAGAAATTGTGCAAATAATTAATATTACAATGATAAAAAACTGAATGATATTTCCAATATATAAAACTTTTAAGAAGCTATTTTCAATTCTTAAAAGTTTTAATGTACTTGATACTCTTTCAAACATAACTATTAACCTATATTTGTTTTTATTTGAAAACAAGCACAAGGACTTCTTTTCAAGTTTTTATATGCTTCATTTTTTTGAACGCAACCACTAAGAATAAAACCTACAAACATTGATATAATAAAAATCTTTTTCATGATTAATTCTCCTTTATTTATTTTAATTTTGTCCATAATTTTTTTACTGCATCTGCTGATTTCTGAGTAGCTTTATTAAATCCTTTATCAAGTCCTACTCCTAATGCTTTTCCTGCTGACTCTCCCGCAAATTTAGTTAAAGATAATTTTGATACTGTACTTAATACTGCTGCACCAGCACTCATAGTTCCTAATCCAGAACTTAAGCTACTTCCTTCATTTGCTGAGCCAATTATTTGATTTATTATGTTTGGGATTTTAAAAATTGCAAGTCCACATAAAGACATTATTATACATATAGCAATTACTTGATCATATCCACCATCTGCAAGACCACTTGATACTCTTTTCATGTATTCAGCTACTGCAAAACATACAGAACCTAGTAAAATTGTCATTGCTGGATAAAGACTTAGAGATACATATAATCTAAGCCAATTAAAGAAAATATATTCTGTTTTTCTCCATAATAAAAAGATGATTATAAATGGCACTAGTGCAAGAACTGTTTTTGCAAGAAATAGGCTAAATGCAGAGAATAATAAAATTGCAATAAGTAAAAATGAACCACATAAATATAATAATGTTGCATAAATATAGGCACTTAAATTACTAAATGAAGCTTTTGAATATATAGTATCATGTACATTTTGCAGTGATGTTATTAAGTTCTCTGTAACATTTTCTAAACTTGCATCTGCATTTACTCCTGAAACAAATCTATTTAACATTTGAATTAATGTATTTGCTGGTGCATTAATTATTTCTAAAAAATAATCATAAAATGAGTGTTTAGCAAGTATTGATTTAACTATGGCAAATATGATAATTGTCCATATTAGTTTATATACTGATTCATCAACTTTAACTTTTTGGAACATTATTAAGTAACCTAAATAACATATTGAAAGGGAAAATGCTAAATTAAAAAAAGTATCATTAAAAATTGCAGTTCCACTTTCATATAAATTATTTTGGATAGAACCTAGTGCTTCATCTAAAATTCCTATTGTTTCTTTATATATTCCCATTTAAAAAATCCTCTCTCCAATTTTCTGGATTTGATGTTTTTATCTTTTTAAGTCTTTTTACTTCACTCGAGTCTGAATTAAAAACATTTAAGTAATTACCTAATGAACTAAGATCTATATTCAAAAAGATTGATTCTCCTGTAACTCTATTTTTTAATAGAATTTCATGATTATTTTTTAAATCACTTGTTGATAAAAATTCAATTTCTGTTCTTGACAAATCTAAATCTTCTTCTAGCCTTTTTAATACTTTTGGGGATTTTGTAGGGAAAATAATATAGTGACCTATGTTTTCTAAGTAAGAGTCTTTATTCTCTAAAATATCAAAAAAGTCCAGATTTTGTACGGCTTCTGTTATTACTCCACCCGTCTTTCTTACTTCAAGTTTTTGTTCTAAGATAATTTCTGCAGAGTCTTTATTTGTAATATAGTCTTTTAATTCATCCCAAAATACAAAGAAGTCTTTATCAAGTTCTAGTGATAAGTTTTGCAATTTATGTGAGCTATAAAGAGATACTAAAAAGGCAAGTTTTTTATCTTTTAGAATAGTATCCATTCCTAAGATAGTAATTTTTTTCTCAAAGTTTAAACTGCATTTTTCATTGTCAAATATACCACCAAGAAAAGGTTTAAATTTTTCTTCTAACCCTTCAAACTTTTCAAGGTTATTGATAAAATCTTCTAATTTAACATTTAGATTATTCTTATGTCTATATGTTGCTCTAATTGCATTTTCAATTGCCAGTATTAATTCACTATCTTGACTATCAATTTCAGCCATTTTTTTTAAAAAAGATTTTAGGAAATTTATATTTTCTTCTGTTTCTGGAAGTGAAAAGGGATTAAGAGTAAATTCTTCATTTAACTCTTGATATGAACCATCAAAGAAGTTACAAAAATTATACATACCATGTCTTTTATCAAATGCTAAAATATTGATATCAAATTTAAGTAAGCAAACCATTAAAAAACTCATAAGTGTAGTTTTTCCTGATTCTGTTGGAGCAATTACAAGAGTATGTCCTAAACCTTTTTTTCTTGTATTAACATGAAAGTTAAATCTAAATAGTTGATTATTTAGTGTTTTAAAATATGCTATAAAGTCATCACCAAAAGAATTTTTAGTTCTTCCCTTTATATCTTGTTCAAAACTATTTAAAACAGAAATAGCAGTTGAAGATTGAAGTCTTTTTCTTGTATTTAGATTTGATCTTCCTGGAAAGAAAGAGAAGTACAATGTTTTTAGATTAACAAATTTATTTTCAACTACTGTTTTTATTCCATATTTTGAAAATAAAACTTCTATATGCTTTGTAAGTTCTTTTAACTCTTTTAGATCTGTTGTTGTTATTAAAATAGATAAACTATAATAAAGTAGATTTTCTCTATCTGTTTTTATTAGTTCTCTTAATACCTCAAGTTCTTCTCTAACAATATCAGATGAAGTATTAATAAATTTTCTCATCTTTGTAAGAGCTGCATCTTTAGAAATAGAAGTAATGTTTTCACAAACAAGAATTTTTGAGTTTAGAGAAAGTAACTCTTTTGTAAGATTTGAATCTATTTCATTAGTATCATATGCTTTAACACTAAGAAACTTAGAATATCTTTTTTCATCATCTTGATGAATTATATAGTCTTTTTCAAATTTTAAATTTGTATTAATATAACTATCTTGAAGTAGACCAAGTTTAGCATTAACTTTTGTTTTTTTCATATTACAATATGAGGCATAAAAGTTAAGTGTTTCAGAAGAAGACAATCTTTTGATTTGGTAATCATTTAATTGATTTATTATATTAGTAGCAATTTTATTTAATCTTTCATTCAATGCTAGATAAAAGTTTTTTTCATTATCTGAAGAAGTAATTTTATCTTTTTGCAAATCAAAGAAGTTTTTCAAATTTTTTTTGCTTGTGCATATTGCTATATAAAATTTATTCTCATAGATGGTAGAAGATAGTTTATTATTATAAAGTTTAATAAGATTATCTGCATAATCATTATTAGTGTTTAAATTTATAGAGTTATCAATCTCTTTTTTATCTCTATTTTGGAATATAGAAATATTAAATAAAGAATTAACTGAGTTAATAAATATATTTCTTAACTCAAGTAATTCAACTAGTTTTTCATCATTTAGTGAATTATAACTTATTCCTGATATTTCAAACATAGTAACAAAGTTTTCATCTTTTGTTACTAGATTATATTCATCAAATTTTCCTAAGATATTATTATCTTCAGAAATTGAATATAAAGGTTTTGAAAAACCGAGTAATAATTTATTTAATAAATTAGGCAAAATACTCATTTTTAACCTTTATTTGGATTTTTGTTAGTAATATTTCAATAAAATCATCATCAAAATATTCTGCTATATAAAAAAGAATTAGAAAGAAAGCAAATAATAAAACACTTGCAAAAGCTAAATAGGGGAAAAAACTCATTGAGCCAAACATCGCTAAGTTCCATGAAGTTTTAGTCAATCCTCTAACTTTCTCTTTTTTTGTAATCTCTCTTATATTTTTATATTTCATCTTTTTATCCCCAGATAAAATCAGCTATCCATTTAGCACCATAAACTATTGAGATACCTATTATTAATCCCCAGGCATAACCTTTACCTTTTTCAAATTGTCCTGATCCAACATAAAAACCACAAATAGCTATAAGAATACCTGCAATCACTTTTGTAACATCACCATCTAATAGCTCTTGAACTTTTTTTAATGGTGCTACAAATGGATTATCACTTGCAAAAAGTGAACTTGATATAAGTACTAAATAGAATCCAATCTTTAAAATATTTTTCATTTGTTCTCCTAAAATTTGTTTGTTTATTAATTTTTATTTCATAATAAAATCAGACTAAAAAAATTATTCATATAGAATATGGATAATCCTAAAGTCATAATTACTATTGTCATTAGTGTTTTATCTCTTATCTTCATTTCACTCCTTTTTCTTTTTGTATTTATCAATAAGTTTTATTTCATTTTTTGAATAGTTTTCTAATAGTTCTCTAGTTTTTTGTGTATATGTAATAGGGTTATTTAATTGATAAGATATCTCTGAATTCTTAATAGCTACTTCTTTTATAAATTTGTTATCTTTTGTTTTATATCTAGCAATAAATACATTATCTTCAAGTCTTATTCTTTTAAAGTAATATATTTTATTTGCAAATGGTAAGTCATTTTTATCATTAAGATAGTATTCTGTAAGAGCTATTAATATATTTTCCTGCTCTTCTTTTTCTAAAGCTTTATACAATTTATTTGCATTTTTAAACTCATTATTTTTAATACTTTTTATAATTGAATTTCTATATGCATCTTTATTTTTTATTTCATCATTGCTTATTTTATTTTGTATATCTTTACTATTCATATAAAAATCTGCAACTTTAGTAACATCATCAAGTGGTATTTCTGGTTCTTCAATATCTTTCAATCTTCGTGATAAGTCGATTAATCGTTTTGACATATTTTCTTTTGAAATATCACCTTTTTTATAGAGGTTTTGGATTGTTTCTAACTCTTTTTCAATTTGTGCTTTTTCATCAAGGTTATCTTTATGTTCAATATCATTAAAGTATTCATCATAATCTTTTAAGAACTGTTCTTTTTTCCATTCTAGATCAAGAGTCATATAAACTATAGTTTTTCCTTTGAAGCCACTATATTCTCTTTTTAAAACACCTTTATTTTCCAAAGCTCTTTTTATATTCTTAACTTGTTGAATTGCATTTTTTGTTCTTTTTTTATCAAACTCTTCTTTTTCTTTTTTTGTTAGTTGAAGATAAGTTTTATGAGTTTTTGTATTCTCTTTTAATAAACCAAATCCACAATAAAATGCTATTGTTCTATTAGAAGGGAATGAATTCTCTTGTCTATTTCTTATATCAGCATGAGCTAAAATTGCACTAACAACTTTTAGTTCACCTTCATTTAGATATCTAAAAAACCAAGGTTCTATTTGTATTGGTCTTGTTTTTGGTTTATTTATTTTTAGTTTCATATTAGTTTATTGTTCTTACTCTATTTTTATCAATCTCATTTTTAAATTCATATGGATCATATAAAATGATTTTTCTACCACTTCCATTTGAACCAGTAAGTTGTATAAATGGAATTTCTCTTGCTCTTCTTCTTTCATCAATTTGTCTTTCACTAAGACCTGTAAGTTTAGAAAGAGTTTTTTTATTACAAGTTATAGGTTTCATTCTGTCTGCAATAAGAAAAAACTCTAAAATAATATTTTGTATATTTTCATTTTCATTTGTTTTTTTTAGTTTTTCTATAAATTCTTTTAGTAGGGTACTTGTGCTATATCTAATAGTTATTTCATTTATTAATTTTGTATCTATATTTAAGTCATTAAGCATAGTTTCTAAGCTAAAAATTCCTTCAATAGAATATTTTTCATATAAAGTCATTTCTTTTTCCCTATATTTTTTATAAATTCTTGAACTTCTTTTAAGTCATATCTGTAAGTTCTACCTATCTTTCTACATGGCATATTCTGCTTTTTTCTAAGTTGATCAACATCATAAGCACTAATATTTAGTCTTACTGCTAATTCTTCTTTTGTAAGTAAGTTCTCATTCATTTTTTTCCTTTGATAAAAGTTTTGTTCTACTACAATTTATGCACATAACTTTAAAATCAAAATTGGACTATTAATCGTAATTTCGGTATATTTAAAGGTTATAATGTATATAAATGTATGTTTATTAACTATTTGAATAATTTTAGTAAAAATATTAATAAATGTCAATAGGAATATTAATAATATGAATATAAATAGTAATTTTCTTAATATAAGAAAAAAATTGGGTTTTAATCAAACAGATTTTGCAGAAAAGCTTGAAACATCACAAAACTTAATTTCTAAATATGAAAAAGGTCAAGTAGAACTGCCATTAAAAATTATTAATAATTTGCATAAAGTATTCAATATAAATATAAATTGGTTATTGACTGGCTATGGAGAAATGTTTGAAAATCAAAACAATTTATCTGTAGAAAAAAAAGATATTGATTTGGTTTCAAGTATCTTAGAAGAACTAAATAAACTTTCAGACTTACAAAAAGAATATTATTACCACAAAATTAAATCAGATGCTCTTGAAAATGAGATAAAAGGAGTCTGATATTAATCAAATTAAAAAAAAAGATACTAATATAATTAAATTAAATAAAGTACTAACAAACTGGCTTAATTATATGGATAAAGAAAAATTCTCAAGACTTAGAATAGATAAAGGTAAAAATAATTCAACAATAAAAAATGAACAATATCTCTACTATGAACAATTTGATAATTCAAATTTTATAAACATAAATTTAAATGAAAAACAATTTAATACTTTTAAAGATATTTCTAATTATTTTAAATTTATGACTTTAAATGATAATCAAAAAGAGAAGTTTTTAAAGGAAAATGAAATTGAAGATAAAGTCTATTTATCTTTTTTCCTCTTGTGTAAAAAATATCAAAATAGTAACTTTTCAAATGTAAGATATATTTATCCAATGATAGCAGTACCTATAAACTCATTAAAATTAAGAGAAAACTCTTTATATGTTGATAATATTGATAGTCTTATGAATTATACTGTTTTAAAAAATGTATTAATAAATATTTTAATGATAGATGAAAATAATATATATGATGGTGAAAATATAATTGAATTTTTCTCAAAATTAATCAATGAAAATCTTAGAAATAAAAGTTTTTTAGAGATCTTAGACATTGTTTCTTCATGGGTAGAAAATAGACTTTTAGAAATCGATAGTCCTTATGAATTACATAAAACAGCTAATAAAGTTGATTCTATTCTTTCTCAAATAGAGGTAGAAGATTTTACAAAATTCATTTATAATGATATAAAATATAAAAAGGATAATTGTTTAAAACAATTAGAAAAAGATGAATTAGTTAAGTCATATTTATTTGAGGAATTTGAAGAAAATAATAATGTGCAAAAAGAAGAAATATATAAAGGAGCATTTGGAAAATATCCTTTGTCTTTAGGACAAGCTATTGTTATGCAGCAAATTGAAAATGAAGAAATAATGACTGCTGTACAAGGTGCACCAGGAACAGGGAAAACAACTTTATTATTATCAATAATTGCAAATAGAATTACAAAAAGAGCTTTAAGTTTAATTTCTAATAATGATTTTGATAATTTAATGTTAATTACAAGTACCAGTAATAAAGCAGTTGATAATGTATCTGAAGCTTTCTCTAAAGATTTTGATAATTATTCTTGGCTCTATTTTATATGGGGAAGCACTAAAAAAAAGAATATTTCTTTTCAAAGGTTAGAAGATACTATAAGTTTGTTAAAAGAAGAGAAAGAAGTTTATAATGATAATAGGGCAAAAAATTTAGAGAATGAAATTTTATTTTTTAATAATAAAATAGATAACTTGTTGAAAGATTATAAAGTATTAAAAGAACAAATAAATAGTATAAAAAATGAACTTATTGAATTAGAAAATGATATATATAATTTAAATAAAAGGATACAAGAAGAGTATTTTGAGGAATATAATCTTAAAGAAATCGAGGATAATAAAGATTTATTTGATAAATTATATATTGATATACATGATATTCAAAAAGAATTAGACAAAAACTCAATTGTTATATTTATTCAAAATCTATTTGGAAGAAAAAGAACATTAATAAAAAATTTCATTGCGTTAAAAGAAAATATAGTAAAAAGAACTTTTAATAAAGTAGATTTTAATAACTATCAAGACATATTAAGAGTTTATTCAAAAATAGAGTATTTTTATAGTTCTCAAAAGAAAGTACAAGATACAGAATATGAAATACATCAAATAGAAGAAAAAATCATAATAAAAAAACAACAATTAGAGATTTTGGAAAATAAATATAAAGAAAAGTATAACGATTCATTTTTAAGTTATTTTAAAAATGAATCTCATAATGATAACTTTACTTTATTTAATCTTTCTCTAGAATATATTTGGGAAATTATTCTCAAAAACAAAACTAAAATAGTTCAAAGCTTAGAAGAATGGTATTATGCTATATCATTTTATGGAAGAGATGATAGAAAATCTGAATTTTATAAAAATTTGAAGTATCATAAAAAGAATATTTCCTTAGTCTACCCTGTTATGACAAGTACATTAGCGTCTTCAATGAGTCTATTTTATTCACAAAATTCTGATATTTATGATTATCTTATAGTTGATGAAGCAGGAATGATAACTTTAAATTTACTTTTTCCTTTATTGTGTAGAAGTAAAAAAACTATTGTTGTTGGAGATCCAAAACAACTAGAACCTATTATTACATTAAGTGATGATGAAAAGAATGCTTTAAAAGATGAATGGCATTTTATCACAAATGATGATAATAAAAAAATAGTTGAATATGAAAGATTTTCTCCAACAATGTCCAGCTCTTATCACCGTGTAGCAAAATGCAATACATCAAAGTATGATGACATTGGGAATGGAATAGAATTAGATGAACATAGAAGATGTTTAGAAGATATTGCACAAATTTTTATAAAAATTGCAAAGTATGATAGATTAAAAATAAAAACCTCAAGTTTGGAAACAAATAATAGACTTTATAAACCATATATAAATTTTGGAAATAAAAGTATATATCACTTTAATGTACAAATTAATCAAATGAAAAATAATATTAATGAAAAAGAAATAAAAGAGATTGATAAAATATTAGAACAATTAAATTTAGCTGGTTTTGATTTATATAATGATATTGGGATAATTACTCCTTATAGAAACCAAGCATCAAAATTGATTAGTAAGTTTAAAAGAAGAATTAACCATACAAGAAAATTAGAAAAAATAGGAACAGTACATAAGTTTCAAGGTGCAGAGTTTCCAGTTGTTATTTTTTCATCAGTAGTAGGAAAAAATGATAGTATAGGATTTATAAACAGTAAACCAAATATGTTAAATGTAGCAGTATCAAGAGCTAAATATGTATTTATTACAGTTGGAAATATTGATGTTTTAAGTAAAGGGAAATATACAAAAAAATTGATAAATTAAATAGAACCATTTTTGTAAAAATAGGGAAAATATAAGGCAATCGAATAATAGAATAAAAGAAAATAAAAAATCATGGATAGATAAAAGGAAAATTTATGGAAAAGATTATATATAATAGAGATACTTATTTCATTGGAGAAAATGGAATATATCTTGAACTTCATAATACAAAAGAATACATTGATGTAGACGGAATTAAAAGAATAGTAATTGAATTAAAAGATACTAATAAAATCGAGAATGTAAAAAAACATGTTGAAAAATGTAAACAAATTGATTCTGTAGAATTTAGTAGTTGTGAAGATCTTGAAATAGAAACAGAAAATGAGAATATGATTATTATGTAGTGTAAATCAATTAATAAGATTATTTGACTCCATATAAAAAATATTGTACAATAGTTTTGAGAAGAAAAGGATAGAAGTTTTTTATCCTACTAGTTGATTAAAGAATATCGCGAAATATTCATTTAATCCACTTCTATCACACATTAATTAACCTTTAAGGACCAATTAAAGGCAACAATTCGGGTTTTGTTGGGGTTAAAGCCCTAGCAAGAATTTTGTAATCAATTATTTTATCTAAAAAGTTGAGAATGTGTACCAATTCTAAGAAGTTGTAAAGTATATCCAGTATTTATATATATTACAATAAGATCTCCACTTATATGAAACTCTTTAGTGTCTTTATACTCTCCTGTCAAAAAGTGATCTCTTGCTTGAGGAGGTAATTCTTTATTATTTTGAAGTAGTGAAATATATTTAAATAACTTTGCACTATTTGTTGTATTTAGTTGAGCTTTTTTTAAATCTTTTGTAAATGTTTTATGAACTTCTATCTCAAGCACCTAAATCCTTTTTTAAATCATCCAAATCAATTTTAGACATATTTTTATTTGATTTAGCATCTTTAATAGCTTTTGCAGTTTCTTCATTTGGAATTTTTATTTCAAAAGGAATTCCTCTTTCTAAAACTGACTGAGTTAAAAAGATATTAAAAGCTTCACTTAACCCTAATCCATATTGTTTAAATATTTCTTGCGCTTTCATTTTTGTATCTGCATCAAGATAAACATTAGTTCTTTTTTTATTTGATGTTGCAGTCATATAAAATCCTTTTTGTTTATTATAACACACATTGTGTGTCTAAGTCAATAATTATAAATTACTCTTTTAAATATTCAAATGCTTTTTTTAATCCAAGTGCTGCAACATTCTGTCTAACTTTAGCATATCTTTTTGTTGCTTTTTTAGTTGTTTGTCCTAGAACTGCAGCAGTTACTTCTTCTGTTTGGTTAGCTTCATTCAGTAGGGTATAACCAAGTAAATGTCTAAGTTCATGAATAGTCATATCCTTTTCTATTCCTGCAGTTAATTTTATTCTTTTCCAGGCATGTCTAATATTTTCTAATTTTCCCTTTGTTTTAGGTGACTTAAATACATAACCTTCTTTGTCTTCTATATTTATTAAAATATCGTATAATTCATCATTCATAAGATAAGTCATATTCTTTCTAGCTTTATTTTCTTCATATCTTATTGTATATTCTTTCTTCTCCAGGTCAATCATATCCCAAGTAATATTTAATACTTCTTCTTTTCTTCTTCCTTGTAAAAGAAAAGTAAATACACCTCTATAAAGTTCTTCATGGTAATTAAGAATAGTATTAAAAAGTTTTTTTGATTCTTCTACTGTTAATGGATATACTCTTTCATTATCAAATTTTGGAAGATCTATATTTTTAGCTGGGTTTTCATTTATAAGTTTATATCTAATTGCATAATTAAAGAATGCAGATAAATCGCTTACATAATTTAGTACAGATTTTGGAGCTTTTGTTTTTAAGCAGTTATTAGCAAACTGTTGTATTTGATAGTTAGTAATCTTAGATATATTAAGATTATCAAATATAGGTTTATAATGAACATTATATGTGCTAACTTTAGTTTCAATTGTTTTGTTACTACAATATTGAGAGTTCCTCAAGTGAGTTATATATTCTTGCCATATATTTCTAAAAGCAAGGTCTTTTTTTGTAATTGAATCACCTTTTAATATCTTTTCTTTCAACTCTTCTTTTTTTATAAAGGCTATCTTTTCAGTTGTTCTATATTCATCATTCTCATAACCAACAGTTCTTCTATAAAGCTTACCATTTATTCTAAATGTTCCAATATAAACTTTTCCCTTTAATCCATCTTTGTAATAACCAATACCTTTATATTTTGTTTTTGCTAATTTAGGAATAGCCATTGAAACTCCTTGGTGATACTTTAGGTGATACTTTTATGTGTAAATAAATGTAAATTAATATAATTGAATTATAGATAAATAAAGTTAATATATACTTATAATAGGCTTTATTTAGTATTTTTGATTATTATTGTAAATTATAGACATATGTATTTCCTCCAGATGACATAAGTTCAAATCTTATCGGGGTCGCCAATCAAATAATCCCTTAAATTTTTTAAATGTAATTTTTAATACCTTGTTATCGAATCTTTTGTATAATGCTGTTAAATAAAATCAAAAGAATATAAAATGGAAAAAGTATCAATACTTGGATGCGGTTGGACAGGCAAAGCTTTATATGATGAGTTTACTTCAACTTATGAAGTAAATTGTATGACAAAAGATATAAAAGAAAATGAATTACAAAGATTTTATGATGTTGATGTTTTGGTTATAGCAATTCCTCCAAAAGACAACTATTTAGATGTTTTGAAAAAAACACTACAAAAAGTAAATAAAAACACTTATATAATACTGCTTAGTTCAATCTCATTTTATAAAAATAAGACTTTAGTTATTGAAGCTGAGAATTTGGTTCAATCTATCTCACCTAAATATACTATTTTAAGACTTGGTGGACTTATGGGATATGATAGAATAGCAGGTAAATATACAGCAGGCAAAACTTTGCCTAATAATAGTGCGACAAATTATGTTCATAGAGATGATGTTATATCTATTATAAAAACTTTGATTCAAAAAAAGATAGTAAATGAAATCTTTGATGTTGTTGCACCAATACAATCGACACAAAAAGAGATATTTTCTTTAAATGCCGATAAATTTGCTTTTGAAAAGACATATTTCTTAGATGATAATGTGACAAATAAAACTATATCTTCTTCGTATTTGATAGAGAAACTAAACTATACATTTAAAAAGCAAAATGTTTTGAACTTCTGGTGAGAGTTTTTAGAGTTTGAGCTTAATGTCTAATTAATTTCTTTAGTAATATAATGCAATCGTTTTATCAGTAACTAATTATAATTTAATACAATTAATTTAACTTATTTAAAAACTATTAAAGAAATTATTATATTAGATATAAATAATTTCTAAAAAAGTTGATATGTTAGTTTTTTTAATATATCTTCTAGTGTTTGTTTCTCTTGGTCACTTAATATGTTAAAAAATTTTTCTCTTCTATAGACAAGTTTCTCTAAACAATCAAGTATTATGTCTTCACCTTCTTTTTCAAGAGAAACTAAAAGACTTCTTTTGTCATTAGGACAAGCACATCTTGAAATTAGTTTTTTATCTTCTAGTTTTTTAAGAACTTTGGTCATTCCTCCAGAAGAGAAAACAGTTGCTGCATATAAATCAGTAGGGGTAAGTGTCTTTTTAAAAGGCATAGTTGAATCATATAATTCTTCATGCGAAAGTGCTTTCCCATTAAAATATAGTGCAGCTAATACATCAATGTCAGAGTGTATTAAATCATAAGTTTTTTTAGTGAAACACTCTGAATCATTAAATAAATTTTTATAAATTACTGTTAATGGTAAAATTAAACCATATTGTTTATAATGAGGGTTGTTTAGAATATCCTCATAAAATTTGTCTAAATGTTGTTTTTCCATAGTAAAATACTATCATAAAAAACTTTAAAACTAAATCTTTCTAGAAAGATAATATTAAGTTAAATAATGTTATCTTTCCGGCAAGATAAAAAAAGGAGTAACATTGAAAAAATTATTTTTTATTTTTTTTATCCCTATTTTGTTAATGGGAGAGAATTTAAATGAATTAATAGATTTATCAATAAAAAATAAATTAGTTGATTCTTATAAAAAAGATGTTGAGTCTTTAAAAGATGAATATACTAGTGTAAAAAGGGGTTATTTGCCATCTTTTGACGTAAATGCTAGCTATTCAAAAGCGAATCATGAAACTCAATCAAGACCAGACAAAGACACAACTGTATCTGCTTCAGTAGATTTTGTAGTGTATGATGGAGGGAAAAGAGAGAGTACATTTGATAATTATAAAATGAATATTAAGAGTAGTAAAAAGACTTTAGCGTCTGTAAAAAATCAAATCGCGCTTGATGTAACTACATACTATTATAATTACTTAACTTTATTAGCACAAAAAGATGCAAAACTTAAAGAGATTGCACAACTAAATGCAGAATATAAAAGATTAAGTAAATTTTTGGATGTTGGATCTACAACAGTAGATGAAGTTCAAAAAATTATCTCAAGAGTTGAAAGCTCAACTGTTGAGTTACATGAAATAGAATTAGACCTTGAAACTGTAATTCATAACTTAGAGTATATTACTGGTAAAAAAGTTGATATACAAAGTGGTTCTGAGGTTAAAATGTTTGAAGATAATATAAATGAGCAAAGAAATGATATTGAAGCTTTAAAATATTCAATGAAAGCAAAACTTGAGAATGTAGGTATTGCTAAGAGCGATTATTTTCCAACGATTAGCTTAAATAATACATATTCTCATTATGATATGGATTTTGATAATAGTTCATTTACTCAACCATATGATGATCAAAATATACTTTCAGTAAATCTTAAATGGAATATATTCTCTTTTGGTAAAACAAAAAATGATTATGAATCAAAATACAAAAAATATTTGAGTGCAAAATCAAATTATGAATATGAAAAAAACAAAGCTGACGTAGATTTAAAACTTGCAAAAAGATCTTATGAAATTGCAATCTTAAAAATCAAATCAGCAAAAGCAGGTTTAGTTGCTGCAAATAGTGCATATGATGTAATTAAATCAAAATATCAAAATGGATTAATAGACAATGTGGCTTTTTTAGAAGCTTTAAGTGAAAAATATGATGCTATTAGTGGATTGAAACAAGCAGAATATGACTTACAAGTAAAAAGAGCAAATGTAATTTATAACAGTGGGAAAGATATCAAGGATTATATTAAATGATAAGTTTTTCAAATAAAAAAATTGTTGCTTTAGCAGTAGCTACTGCTTTAGCATTTAGTGCTTGTAGTGATGAGAGTTCAAAAAAGGATGCTCAACAAGCGCAACAGGAAAGGCCTGCTTTACCAGTTAAAGTATATGAAACAAAAAGTGAAACTCCAGTTATTACAAAAGAGTATCCAGGACTTATTAAAGCAGTTGAAGATGTAAATGTAATTGCAAGGGTTTCAGGAACTTTAGAAAAAAAATACTTTAAAGAGGGTGAGTTTGTAAAAAAAGGTAAACTTTTATATAAAATCGAACAAGATGTATATAAATCAAACCTAGATATGGCAAAAGCAAATGTTCAAAAAGCAAAAGCAAATTATGACAAAACATTAAAAGATTATAATAGAGCACAAAAACTATTTGCAAATAAAGCTATCAGTCAACAAAATTATGATGAATATGTATTTTCTTATCAAGATGCACTTGCTCAATTAGAAAGTAATAAAGCAAGTTTACAAAAAGCACAGATAGAATATGATTATACAACAGTTGATGCACCAATTAGTGGTATTGTTGGAATTAAACATCGTGATATTGGTGATTATGTTGGAACAACGACTGAGAATTCATTATTAGTTACTATTACAGCAATAAATCCAATACATGTGGAGTTTTCTTTAAGAAAAGATGATTTAAATGATATTTTACCACAAATAAGAAGTGGAAAAACTTCTATTTCATTAGACCATAATGGTAAAACATATGAAGGGCAAGTGGATTATATTTCGCCAAAATTAGACGTAAGTACAGATACTTTATTATTAAGAGCAAAATTTGAAAATGATGCAAATGATTTAATAGTTGGTCAATTTACAAAAATAAAAATAAATAATATTAAAATGAAAAATGTATTTATTATTCCTGAAAGTGCAGTTATGAAAACTGTAGATGGAGATTTTGTTTATGTTATTGAAAATTCAATTGCAAAAATTAGACCAGTAAAATTAGGACAACTTCTTGACAGAGGAATTGTTATTACAAATGGATTAAAATCCAATGAAGAAGTAATTATTAGTAATATAGCAAAAACTAGACCTAATACAAAAGTACAAGTGATAGGAAAATAATATGTTTTCTGAATTTTTTATAAAAAGGCCTGTTTTTTCTGCAGTAACTTCGATAGTTATTTTGCTTGCAGGACTTGCTTCTATGATAAACTTACCTATTGAAGAATATCCTAGAGTAATTCCTCCTCAAATTATTGTTTCTACAAGTTACCCAGGCGCAAGTGCAGAGACAATATCAAAAACTGTTGCAGCTCCTTTAGAAGAGCAAATCAATGGTGCAAATGATATGATTTATATGAACTCAACATCTGCTGATAATGGACAAATTTCAATTAATGTATTTTTCAAAGTTGGTAAAGATGCTAATAATGCGAAAATTGATGTAAATAATAGAGTTCAAGCAGCATTAGCTAAATTACCACAAGAAGTGCAAAGACAAGGTGTAACAGTAAGAGAAAGATCTCCAAGTATGTTAGAAGTTATTATGCTTTATTCTCCTGATAATTCAAGAGATATTACTTTTCTTTCAAACTATGCACTTATAAATGTTGCAGATGATTTAAAAAGAGTTCAAGGTGTTGGTGATGCGACGATATTTGGTCAAAAAGATTATGCAATTAGAGTTTGGATTGATCCTCAAAAACTAGCAAAACAAAAACTTACAACAAATGAAGTTGTTAATGCTATTAAGGATCAAAATGAACAATATGCTGCAGGTAAATTTGCAGCAGAACCATTACCAAATAAACAAATGTTTACATATACTATACAAACTCCAACAAGATTATCTACGCCTGATGCTTTTGGAAATATAGTAATTAGAGCAAATGAAGATGGAAGTTCCTTAAGATTAAAAGATGTTGCAACTATTGAACTTGGTTCTCAAAGTTATGACATGAAAACTGCGTTAAATGGTAATCCATCTATACCAATAGGTATATTTTTACAAAATGGTGCAAATGCATTAGATACAGCAAATGCAATTGATAAAGTTTTAGAAAAAGCTAAAAAAAGTTTTCCAGAGGGAGTTACATATAAAATTCCTTATGACACAACAAGTTTCGTAAAAATTTCTATTAAAGAAGTAATTAAAACTTTTATAGAAGCTATTATTTTAGTTATTGCAATTATATTCTTATTCTTACAAAACTGGAGAGCAACATTAATTCCTATTTTAGCAGTTCCTGTATCAATTGTTGGTGCATTTGCTGGTATGTATGCTTTAGGCTTTAGTATTAACTTACTAACACTATTTGGACTTGTTCTTGCAATTGGTATTGTTGTTGATGATGCCATTATTGTTATTGAGAATGTTGAAAGGCACATGAGTGAAGGTATGAGTTCAAAAGATGCAGCCTTTAAAGCGATGAAAGAAGTATCAGGAGCATTAATTGCTATTGTTCTTGTATTATGTTCTGTATTTATTCCTGTTGCATTTATGGGTGGATTAACAGGGGAAATGTATAGACAATTTGCAATTACTATTGTTATTTCTATTATTGTTTCTGGATTTGTAGCATTAACATTAACACCATCATTATGTGCAACTATCTTAAAAGATGACCATACAAAACCACAAGGATTTTTCAAATGGTTCAATGAAATGTTTGATAAAGCAACTCATGGATACTCTTTTCTTGTTCAAAAAACAATTAGATACTCTTTAATAAGTGTATTATTGTTTGGTGGATTAATATTTATATCTTATGATCTATTTAAAGATATGAAAACAGGTCTTGTACCACAAGAAGATAAGGGATATATTATTTTATTTAGTTATAACCCTCCTGGTGCATCTTTATCTAGAACAGATAAATTAGTAAAAGAGATAACAAATGTTGTAACAAGCAATAAAAATGTTAGTGATATTATCACTTTAGCAGGATTAGATTTAGTAACTTCTGCAAATAGAACTTATGCAGCAACATCATTTATTAGACTTAATGATTGGAGTGAACGAAAAAAACCAGAACAACATGCAACTGTAATTGCTAATCAGTTCAATGGTCAGTTAATGGGTGCTACTTCAGATGGATTTACTTTTGGAGTATTACCACCACCAATTATGGGTATGAGTATTTCTGGTGGATTTGATATGTATGTACAAGATAGAACTGGTGGTACAGTTCAAGACTTAAGTAAATATGTTAATGAAATTATTGCTAAAGCAAATAAAAGACCAGAACTACAAGGAGTAAGAACAACTTTAAATGTTAATATTCCTCAATTTAAAGTATCTGTTGATGTTGATAAAGCAAAAGCAAAAGGTATAGATGTTGCTGATGTATATAATACATTAAGTGCATCATTTGGAACATATTATGTTAATGATTTCAATTTATATGGAAGAACTTATAAAGTTGATTTACAAGCAAAGGCTGATTTTAGAAAAAGCCCTCAAGATTTAAAATTTATCCTTGTTAAGTCAAATAAAGGAGAGTTGATTCCAGTTAGTTCACTTGTAAAAATTGTGCCAACAGTTGGTTCTGATGTTATTGAAAGATTTAACCTTTTCCCTGCTGCAAAAGTTTCAGGTCAACCAGCATTAGGATATAGTTCAGGTGATGCACTAAATGCTATTGAAGAAACAGCAAAAGAAGTTTTACCAGAAGGTTATACTATTAGTTGGGTTGGTACAGCGTATCAAGAAAAACAAATTTCTAGTAGTAGTTTAAAAGCCTTTGTATTTGGTGTTGTATTATTATTCTTAATTCTTGCTGCACAATATGAAAGATGGTTGATGCCTATTTCTGTTGTATTAGCTGTTCCATTTGCAATATTTGGAGCTATTTTAGCAACACTATTAAGAGGATTAGAAAACGATATTTATTTCCAAGTAGGACTTCTAGTACTTGCCGGATTGGCAGCTAAAAATGCTATTTTGATTGTAGAGTTTGCTATTCAAAAACAAAAAGAGGGATTAAGTCTAAAAGATGCTGCTATTACAGCTGCAAAAATTAGGTTAAGACCAATTATTATGACTTCTTTAGCCTTTACACTAGGTGTTGTTCCATTAGCAATAAGTAGTGGAGCTGGTGCAGGAAGTAGACATGCAATTGGTACAGGTGTTATTGGTGGTATGTTATCAGCAACATTCTTAGCGATTGTATTTATTCCATTATTCTATATCTTAATATCAAAATTAAGTAAAAAACATAAATAGAGAAATAGCTACCTATATTCAGGTAGCTTCTCTATTTTCTTAACATTTGGGTTTAACTCATCTATAATTGTTGCTTCTTCTCCTGTATCTTCATCTAAAATCCAAGGTTCTCTAACATTTTGTTTTTCATTACCAGAACGAGCTGGTGTTTCTTCTAAACTTAGACTTTTTAATAGTCCAGAAATCATAGATATTATTACTAAAGAAAATGGTAATGCTGCTGCAATAACTGCTGCTTGTAATATTTCTAATCCTCCTGCTATTATAAGAACAACAGTTAATAAAGTAAGAATAACACCCCAAATAATTCTATGCAAAGATGGTGGAGTTGTAGAACCAGATGATAAAATTGTAGTGATTACTAATGTTCCTGCATTTGCAGATGTTATTAAATAAGTGGCAATTAAAATAATCATAAGAAAAGACATAATCTCTCCAAATATTCCCATATTTAAATTTTGAAGCATTACGAATACAGCTGAAGAGATATCATTATTTACTGCTTGAATAATATTTTGATTCATAAATAACTCTTCATAAAAAGCAGTTCCTCCAAATAGTCCTATCCATATGATTGTAATAAGTGTAGGTGTGATTAAAACTCCTGCAATAAATTCACCAAATGTTCTACCTCTACTAATTCTTGCTATAAACATACCAACAAAAGGTGACCAAGCTATCCACCAACCCCAAAAAAATACAGTCCAAGTTGATTGCCAATCTGAGTTATGATTTACATTTGTTAAAAATGTTAATTTGATTATATTTTGAATATAGTTCCCAGTAGACTCTAAAGTTATACCTATTAAATATTGAGTAGGGCCAAAAAAAAGTAAAAAAGATAAGGCAACAATACTAAGCCAAAAGTTTCCTTGAGATAGTAGTTTTACTCCTTTACTAACTCCTGAGACAACAGAAACAGTTGCAATAACCATAATAATAACAGTTACAAATAACTGCAAAGATAAAGAGATATTTAGTCCAATTACCTCTTTTAGTCCTGCATTCATCTGTTCCACTCCAAGCCCTAAAGTTGTAGCAATACCAAATACAGTTGCAAAAACTGCAAGTATATCAATAATATCTCCAAATATTCCATCCATTTTGCTTCCAAATATTGGATATAGTGCAGAACGAATAGTTAAAGGATAGTTATGTCTATATGAAAAATATGCCATAGTTATAGCAATAAATGAAAATATTGCCCAGCCATTTAATCCCCAGTGAAAAAAGCTAAGACTCATTGCCATTGTTGCAGCTTTAGCAGTCATTTGTGTGCCAGTAAATGGATTGTCTTGAAATTGCATAATTGGTTGAGCAACAGACCAAAATAGTATACCAACACCAGTACCAGCTGCAAATAGCATAGATACCCAAGTAAAAAATGTAAACTCAGGCTGTTCTAAATCTCCACCAAGTCTTACATTTTTATATCTTCCCATCCCAAGCCATATCATCAAAGCCAATAAAAAAGCAACAAGTAAAACATAATACCACTCTAAAAAAGGATTTAAACTCTCTCTTACATTTTTTAGAATTATTGAACTTTCATTTGGAAAATATCCTGTTAGAAAAACACTAACTAATACTAGAATAATACTAATAATAGACATTTTTCTATTCATACCTTTAAAAATACCACTACTTGCTACTTTCATTGTCACTCCTTAAGTTATGTCGTTTATATGTAGAAAATAACATAAAAAGTTTTATTTTTATCTAAACCATAAAAACTCAGTAGAATTGTTGTTTATTTTGTGTAAAAAATTTTAATACATTCATTAGAAAATTTTAGATAAAATCTAGCAAATTACACTAAATGGATTTTTAATGATAGTAAATATAACTTTACCCGATAAAACGACGTATGATATAACTATTGACGAATTAAATGATATATATTTTGATACTAAAGTAGTAGTTGTAACAAACCCAACTGTAAGTGGATTTCACTTAGATTATTTGAAAAGTAAAATAAGTGCAAAAGAGCTAAGCATTGTAACTATTCCAGATGGGGAACAGTTCAAAAATATGAGTACTATTGATATGATATTAGACCACTGTTTTGAACATAGACTTGATAGAAAATCTCTACTTGTTGCTTTTGGGGGCGGAGTAATTGGAGATATGACAGGTTTTGCAGCTTCAATTTACCAAAGAGGAATCTCTTTTGTTCAAATACCAACTACACTTCTTTCTCAAGTTGATGCTAGTGTTGGTGGAAAAACAGGTATAAATAATAAATATGGTAAAAATCTTATTGGTGCATTTCATCAGCCAAAAGCTGTACATATTGACCCATACTTTTTATCTACTTTACCAAAAAGAGAGTTTGGTGCAGGTGTTGCAGAGATAGTAAAAATGGCAGTTACTTTTAATAAAGATTTTTTCTTATGGTTAGAACAAAATGATTTAACAAAAGATGAAAATATCAAAGTTGCTATTAAAAAATCAGTTGAAACAAAAGCTGATGTTGTAATAAAAGATGAAAAAGAGAATGGAATTAGAGCAGCATTAAATTACGGGCATACTTTTGGACACGTAATCGAAAATGAAACAAATTACGATACTTTTTTACATGGTGAAGCTGTGGGAATTGGTATGGTTATGGCAAATGCGCTTGCAGTAAAACTTAATCTTATGAGTGAAGATGAAGTAACAAGAGTGAAAGATTTACTAGAAACATACGACATACCAACTTCGTATAAAATCAAGGATGTTGAAGATTTTTATTCTCATTTCTTTTTAGATAAAAAGTCATTAGATAATAAAATCAAATTTATTCTTCCTAAATCAATTGGTGATTGTCTAATCACAAATGAAGTAAGTAAAGAAGATGTAATTGAAGTACTGAAGGGTTTTAACTAATGAAAAAAAGCTTTCTTTTAAAAGCCCTTTTTAGTTTAATATTATTAAATATTTGTCTATTTGCACAGGTTTCTGGTAAGCAAGATAGTGAAAAAAATCTTACTATTCAAGAACAAGAAAATAAACAAATTGTTGAAAAGCAAAAAGAGCTAGAGCAAAGAAGTATGCAAGATTTAGCTCAAATTGGTGTATTAAGAAATAAAATAGAAAATCTTGATGAAAAACTAAAAGATAATATTTTACTAAAAAGATATAGTAACTATGTTGCTTATAGAAAAATTTCAAAAGAGTTAGCTTTTTTAAAAAAGAGTGCAAAAAGAAAAAAGAGTAAAACTGATGAAAGTTACTCTCAGCTAAATAATAAAATAAGAATTAAACAAAATGAGTTAGAGCTTATTTCTGAGTATAAAGGCTCACCTATTGGAAGTCTTTTAAGTCCACCAGAAATAGAAAAATACGAAGAGATTACTAATCCATTTGGAATTATAAATGCACTTTCGTATATCAAAAAACTTGAAAATGATAAAAAAGAGTTTATTGAAGTTGAAAAAAACTTAAAAAGTTTAGTTGCTTTACTAGAAGAGAAAGTATTTTTATATCTTGAGTTATATAATTTAGACCAACAAAAAGAGTATAAAGATATTCTTAGCTTTTTAGATAAACAAAAAAAAGATTTCAATATGGTACTAGAAATAGTATCAACAACAGAAGAGGTATATACAAGAAAAGTAGAACAAGTAACACTAGAAATAAAATCACAAATTTCAAATCAAGTTGAAAAAATATTTGGTTTATTGATATTTATATTTTTACTTTTCTTTATTACTTTTTTAATTAAATTGGCATTGAAAAAGTATTTTTCACAAAATGAAAATTACTATTTTACAAATAAAATAATAAACTTTTTAGTTGTATTAACTATTGTGTTTATTATTCTTTTTTCATATATAGACAATGTATCTTATGTAGTTACAATCTTAGGTTTTGCATCAGCTGGTATCGCAATTGCTTTAAAAGATTGGTTTATGTCTATATTTGGATGGATGGTTATAGTAACATCTGGTTCTATTCAAGTAGGAGATAGAATTAAAGTTACAAGAAATGGTCTTGAAGTTGTGGGTGATGTTCTTGATATTTCACTATTTAAAATGACAGTAAGAGAAGATATTACACTTACTTCATATACAGTAAATAGAAGAACAGGAAGAATTTTCTTTATTCCAAATAACTATGTTTTTTCTGAAATGATTGCAAACTATACTCATTCTGGATTAAGAACTGTTTGGGATGGAATAGATATCACAATCACTTTTGATTCAAACTATAAAAAAGCACAACACATAGCAAAAGAGATATTAAAACACTATTCTAAAGGTTACACAGATATTACTAGAACTCAGTTATCAAAAATGAGAAATAAGTATCAATTAAGAGCAACAGGAGTTGAACCTAGAGTTTATACATTTGTAGAGCCTTATGGTATTGTTATTTCATCTTGGTATCTTACTAACTCTTATGCAGCGTTAGTTTTAAGAAGTACTATGTCACCAGAAATATTAAAAGCATTTATGGAAGAAGATGATATTCATATTGCTTATCCTACTCAAAGTATTAATCTTAATACACAAAGAGAAAAACCAGCAGATTTAGCAGATGTAGAAGAAGGCAAAACTATATGATATTTTCAAACACTAAGCCAAAAGTATATTTTAAAACTTTTGGTTGTAGAACAAATGTATTTGATACTCAAGTTATGATGAGTAATTTAAAAGATTTTGAAGTAGCAACAGATGAAAAAGAGGCAGATATTGTTGTGATTAATTCATGTACTGTTACAAATGGTGCAGATTCAACAGCAAGAGGATATATAAATCAACTAAATAAACTTCCAAAAAAACCAAGAGTAGTTTTCACAGGTTGTGGAGTTTGGACAAAAGGTGAAAGTCTATTTAATGAAAATAAGGTTGATTCACTATTTGGACATAGTGAAAAAGAGAAAATAAATGACCTATTAAAAGATGAAAATAGATTTTTTAAAGCGGGTGATTTAGAGCATATTGATGAAACTATTGTAGAAGAGTTTATTGGTAAAAGTAGAGCATTTATTAAGATACAAGAGGGATGTGACTTTAGATGTAGTTATTGTATTATTCCTTATGTAAGAGGTGATGCAAGAAGTTACAATGAAACAAAAATCTTAGAACAAGTAGAAAAACTTGCAAATAATGGTTTTGGTGAATTTATCCTAACAGGAACAAATGTAGGAAGTTATGGTAAAAAACAACATACTTCACTAGCAAAACTTCTTAAAAAAATGTCTCAAATAAAAGGTGTTAGAAGAATAAGAATGGGAAGTATTGAACCTATTCAAATTGATGATGAATTTAAAGAGATAATAAATGAACCTTTTATGGCAAAACATCTTCACATCGCACTACAACATACTTCAAA
This sequence comes from Arcobacter sp. CECT 8986, assembly GCF_004116725.1. Taxonomy (NCBI): domain Bacteria; kingdom Pseudomonadati; phylum Campylobacterota; class Epsilonproteobacteria; order Campylobacterales; family Arcobacteraceae; genus Arcobacter; species Arcobacter sp. CECT 8986. Next base: position 403,691 of record NZ_PDKG01000002.1, read on the forward strand.
AGAGATGTTACAAATAATGAATAGAAGAAACAAAGTATTAAAAGACTTAGAACTTTTTGAGTTTTTAAGAGACAATGGATATGCTTTAGGAACTGATTTTATTGTAGGTCATCCTGGTGAAACAAACCAAATTTGGAAAGAAGCTATGGAAAATTTACATAACTTTCCACTTACACATGTTCACGCATTTACATACTCAAAAAGAGATGGAACACCAAGTGCAACTATGAAAGATATTGTAAAAGGTGATGTCGCAAAAGAAAGATATAAAGAACTTGTATCTATAATAGACAACAAAAATTACGAGTTTAGAAAAAACAATAGACAAACATTAGAAGTATTAATAGAACAACAAAAAAATGGTAAATATGTAGGACTTGATCAGTTCTTTAATCATATTGAAGTTGAAAGTTCAGTTGATTTAACTGGTGATTGGATTTTCTTAGATAATTATGAAGTGAGGCAAGATATAAATGTCGCAAGATTCGAATAAAAACTTAGATAAAAATTTTAAATTGATGATATTGTCTGCAACCATATTGGTTGTGTTATTTTTATATACAATGTACAAAAGTAGTACTCAAATTGAAGGAAGCTCTTACTATTTAGGGCTTCTTTTTTTATTTTTACTGCTAGGAGTTGCAATCTTTTTAAAATTAAAACAAGACAAAATAAAAGATTATTTTGATAAAAAAGGTGTTAAAACTAATAGTGTTTTTGAAAATGAGTTACAAAAACAAAAGTCAAAAGAAGACTCAACAGTAAAAACACAAGAGGTTGAAAACTCAAATATAAAAGCAGTAACTTCAAATACTACTTTTAAAGATGTTGCTGGGATTTTAGAAGTAAAAGAAGAGCTTGAAGAGATTGTTGATTTTCTTAATTCTCCTAAAAAATACATTTCTCATGGGGTAAAACTTCCAAAAGGTGTACTTTTAGTTGGACCTCCAGGTGTTGGTAAAACACTTATTGCAAGAGCAGTTGCTGGTGAAGCTGATGTTCCATTTTTTTATCAAAGTGGGGCAAGTTTTGTTCAAATTTATGTGGGAATGGGTGCAAAAAAAGTAAGAGAACTTTTTATTAAAGCAAAAGCAAGCGCTCCTGCAATTGTTTTTATTGATGAGATTGATGCAATTGGTAAAAAAAGAACAGGAACATCAAATGATGAAAGAGAAGCAACATTAAATGAACTTCTAACTCAAATGGATGGATTTGAAGGTGATAGTGGAGTTATAGTTATTGCTGCAACAAATAAAATTGATGTTTTAGATGATGCACTTTTAAGAGCTGGTAGATTTGATAGAAGAGTATTTTTAAACTTGCCAAATATTGAAGATAGAAAACAGATATTAAATCTATATCTAAAAGATAAAAAAATAGATTTTGATATGGATAAATTAGCTGATAACACAGCAGGATTTTCATCTGCTGCACTTTCAACTTTAGTAAATGAAGCTTTATTAAATATGATAAAAAGAAAAGCAAAAATTCTTGAGCAAGTGGATATCGAAATAGCTAAAAACAAACTTCAATTTGGTAAAAAACAAATGAAGATACTAGATGAAGAGCAAAAAGAGATTTTATCTATTTATCAAGCAAGTAAAGCTTTTGTTTGTAAAAGTAAAGTAGCACTATTTGATGAGGGTGTACCTTTATTATCTTCAACTTATCCATCTTATAGTGAGCTAGTTGAAAATATCAAAAGATATTTAGCTGGGAATATCGGTGTTGAAGTAATAAAAAGACAACAATATGCAGTAAATAGTGATGATTTGAAAAATGCATTAAAAGTTGCAACTGATATGGTAGAAAAATATAAAATGGCAAATGATGCAAATGAGCTTATAAATAGAGTGAAAAATGAGTTACGTTCAGAACTTTCACACAATGCAAATGAAATAAATAGATTAAAAGAGTTAATGCAGAAAAATGAGGTTATAACAGAAGATGAGTTCTAATTTTTTTAGTGGATTTTGTTTAGAAAATGAAAAAGAGCTTTTTAGCGAGTATATAGTAGAAAATGATTTCACTCTAGGTGGCTTTTCATATGGAGCTATCAAAGCTTTTAAAAAAGCATTAGATACAAATGAAAGAGTAGATTTACTTCAACTATTTTCACCAGCTTTTTTTCAAGATAAAGATAAGAAGTTTAAAAGAACACAACTTATGTATTTTAAAAAAGATTCATCTGCATATTGTGATACTTTTATGAAAAATGTAGTTTTTCCTAAAAATGTAGATATCTCTAAATATTTTAATATTGGAACAACTGAAGAGTTAGTAGAGTTATTAACTTATGAATGGAGCGAACTAGATTTAGAAAGTTTAGTAAAAAAAGGCACTAAAATAGAAGTTTATCTTGGTGCAAAAGATAAAATAATAAATTCAAGTGAAGCAAAAGAGTTCTTTAAAAAATATTCAACTGTATATTTTTTTAACGAACTAGGACATATATTATAAAGGATGTAAATGGCAGATAAAATAGCTAAAATAGGAATAGTAACTGCAAGTGATAGAGCAAGCAAAGGAATCTATGAAGATATAAGTGGTAAAGCAATAGTTGATACTATGAATGACTATTTAAAATCACCTTGGGAACCTGTATATAGATGTATTGAAGATGACCAAAAAACTATTGAAGATACATTAAAACAACTAGTTGACGATGAGAACTGTTGTTTAGTAGTTACAACAGGAGGAACAGGACCAGCTGCAAGAGATGTGACTCCAGAAGCAACAGAAGCTGTATGTGATAGAATGATGCCTGGTTTTGGAGAACTTATGAGAGCAGAATCTTTAAAGTTTGTACCTACTGCAATTTTATCAAGACAAACAGCTGGTTTAAGAGGTAGTTCTTTAATCATAAATCTACCTGGAAAACCAAAATCAATTAGAGAATGTTTAGATGCAGTTTTTCCAGCAGTACCATATTGTATTGATTTAATGGAAGGACCATATTTAGACTGCAATGAGGCCATAATTAAGCCTTTTAGACCCAAAAAAAAGTAGCATTTTAGGAGCATATGCTCCTTTTAAATGTAAGTAATATGTGGTTATTATGTAATAAATATGTAGCATAATTTTTTTATGTAACTTTATGTAATAATTCAATAATTAACAAAAAATTTTTTAAAAAAATAAAAGCTATATTAGTTTGTTGGAATTAAAATATATAGATATCAACAATAAGTAAATTTTATTTAAAAGGAATATTTTGAAAAAATTATTGACCACGGTGATTTTGACAGTAGCCACATTTTTACTAGCTAGCCTAGCTTTTAGCACACAACATTCAATACTATTAGCTATTATTGTGTTACTTGTTACTTTATGGACAAATGAAGCTTTACCATTAGGTGTTGTCTCTTTACTGCCAATACTTTTATTTCCATCATTTGATATATTGAGTACAAATGCAACAACTGCTAACTACTCAAAATCTATTATTTTTCTATTTTTAGGTGGTTTTATGATTGCTATTGCAACTCAGAAAACTGATTTACATAAATATGTTTCAAATAAGTTATTAACACTTTTCCCTAATACGCCAAGAGGAATTATTTTCTCACTTGCTATTACATCAGCTGTTTTAAGTTCACTTATTTCAAATACAACTACTGCATTACTATTAATTCCAATTGCAATGTTCTTAACAAAAGATATGAAATTAAAAGTTAGACTTGTTTTAGCTATTGCATATGGTGCTAGTATTGGTGGTATTTTAACTCCAATTGGAACACCTCCAAACTTAATTTTATTAGGTTTTATGGAACAACATCATTTAGCTCCAATTGCTTTTGTTCAATGGATTGTATTAGCTTTCCCACTTGTTGTGGTAATGTTAATTTTAATTCCATTTGTTTTATCTTTGGGAGTAAATCATCTTAAATTTGATACTCACTTAGAGCAAAGAGAACATCTTACAAGTGAACAAAGAAGACTTCTTTATATGTTAGGAAGTTTAGTTGTATTACTTTTCGTTAATTCAAAAATTGAACCATACTATTCAGGATTAGGAATAAATGAAAAGGGTATCTTATTAGGATATGGGTTGTTAATGTTTATTCCAAAAATTGGATTTTTAGATTGGGAAGATACAAAAAAAGTTCCATATGAAATTATCTTCTTATTTGGTGCAGGTTTCTCTATTGCAGCAGCATTCTCTTCAACAGGTCTTGCGAACGAAATAGCTAATTATTTACTTACGTTAACACATATGCCAGTTATTATATTGATTCTTCTTGTTGCATCGTTAATCACATTTACAACAGAAGTTACATCAAATACAGCACTTATTTCTATTGCTTTACCTATTATTTATTCTTTAGGAAAAGCTGCAAATATTGATGTGAATTTAATCTTGTTTGTTTCTACTATTTGTGCTTCATATGCGTTTATGCTTCCTATTGCAACACCACCAAATGCAATTGCTATGAGTAGTGGGGCAGTAAAAGTAAAAGATATGGCAAAATTTGGTTTAATCTTCAATTTCTTAGGAATTATCTCAATTACAATAGTTGCTTTAGTATATTGGCAATTTTATTTATAAAAGTATTATAGCCCTTTGGCTATAATACGCGCTATGCAAGATATAATAAAAAAACTAGACTTAACAGAATATATAGAATCATTTCAAGAACTTTTTTCAAGAAAAAAAAGTATTATTCTTGAAGGTGATATTCATTTACATTATAAACTTATAGATGAACTTTCAAAGTTTGATTTCAATGCACCAAAAGAGGTAGCAAATTTAGATAACTGCTTAGTACATATCCAAAAGCAGGGGATTTTAAAACTTTATGACATCTACGAATTTACTAAAATCATTAGATATTTTTTATATTTAAAAAGATTTAATTTTGAGGGAAAATTAAAAGAGTGGGTTGATAAAATAATTATACCTACTGATATTTTAGAACTTGATAACTATTTTGACTCTAAGGGGAATTTAAAAGAGGGTATAGATGATGATTTTGATAATGTTCAAAATGCCATCTATAAAAATAAAGAGTTAATAAGACAAAATCTTTATAAAGTAATAAACTCTTCAAAATTAAAACCATATTTGGTTGATTCTCAAGTGCATTTAATAAATGACCAAGAAGCAATCTTAGTAAGAGGTGGTTTTAATCATATAGTAAAAGCAACAGTAATTCACAGATCTAATTCTGGATTTTTTTATATTGTTCCTCATACTATTAGTGAATTAAAACAAAAAAGAAGTGATTTAATAAATAAACAAGAAGAGATTATTTTACAACTATGTAAACAAATCTCATCAATGTTTGAAAAAAATCTACTATTTTTAAAATTTATAAATAAAGAGTTTGATAGATTTGACCACTACCAAGCAAGACTATTTTTTGCAAAAGCACAAGATAAAAACTTTTTATTACCAAGTAAAAAAAATAGTTGTAAACTAATAAACTTCAAACATCCAGCTTTATCAGGAGCAAAACCTATAAATGTAGATTTTTCAAAATCTGTGATTATGATTACTGGGGTAAATGCCGGTGGTAAAACTATGATGTTAAAATCAATTTTGGCTTCAGTTTTTATGTCAAAATATTTGATTCCTTATCATGCAGATAAATCATCTCAAATAGGAAGTTTCAAAAATATTTTGGCTGTATTAGATGATCCACAAAGTGTAAAAAATGACATCTCAACATTTGCAGGTAGAATGGTAGAGTTCTCTTCACTATTTACACAAAGAAATGCAATAGTTGGAGTTGATGAGATTGAACTTGGAACAGATTCGGATGAAGCTGCAAGTTTATTTAAAGTAATAATTGAAGAGTTAATTAAAAAAGATATTAAAATTATTATTACAACTCACCATAAAAGACTTGCTGCATTATTAGCATCAAATGATGATGTTGAGTTAATTGCTGCACTTTATGATGAAGAAAATAGAATACCAACTTATGAGTTCTTACAAGGAACTATTGGAAAGTCGTATGCTTTTGAAACTGCAAGTAGATATGGAATTCCACACAATATTGTAAAACTAGCAAAAAAAGTTTATGGAGAAGATAAAGATAAGTTAAATGAACTTATTGAAAGAAGTAGTGAACTTGAAAGAGAGTACAAACAAAAAATCCAAAAACTTGATGAAGAGTTAGATAAAACAGATAGATTACAAAGAGGTCTAAAAGAACAAAGAGAAAACTTAGATGAGTTGATTTATTCTGAGAAGTCTAAACTTCAAAGAGAGTATAAAGATGCTAGAGATGAAGCCAAAAAAGCAATCAAAGCTAAAATCTATCAAGAAGGTCACAGACATTTAAATACGGCTCACTCAAAAGCTTCAAACATTAAAACACAAAGTGTAAAAGAGCAAGAAGAGTTAAAAGTAGGTGATAGAGTAAAATATAGAAGTTCAAAAGGTGTTTTAGTTTCTGTAAAAGGGAAACAAGCATTTATTGAAAATGACTCAGGAATGAAAATGAAAGTTCCATTAGCTGAGTTATCAAGAAGTGGAAATATTCCAAAAGTAAAACCAAAAACAACAGTTACAGTATCTAAACCAGAAACTGGAAATGTAACACTTGATTTACATGGACAAAGAGTAGAAGAGGCTTTAGAAAATTTAGATAAGTTTTTATCTGATGCTTTAGTTGCAGGTTTTGATGAAGTATTAGTTTATCATGGAATTGGAACAGGTAAATTAGCAGCTGCAGTAAAAAAATATCTGGATAAACATCCAAAAATAAGAGCATATGAAGATGCTCATCCAAGTAGTGGTGGTTTTGGCGCAAAAGTAATTAAATTATAAAGGCTTTGTAATGCAAGAAGAATTAGAATCAATACAAAAAGTATATAATGTACTAATTGAGTTTTTTATGAATTATAGCTTCCAACTTCTTGGAGCTATAATAATACTTATTTTAGGTTTTTTTGTAGCAAAAAAAATCGCACAAGCTGTTGAGAGGTTATGTTCAAAAAACAATCTTGATGTAACACTTACAAAGTTTATTGTAAATGTAGTTCGATTTGCAATTATTATAGGTGCTTCAATTATTGCAGTTGGAAAGTTAGGAATCACACTAACACCTTTCATCGCAGGTATTGGTGCTGCATCACTTGGTGCTGGTTTGGCTTTACAAGGTACTTTATCAAATTATGGTGCTGGATTGTCAATCATCATTGCAAGACCTTTTGTAGTTGGTAATACTATTAGTGTAAAAGATGTTTATGGAATAGTAGAAGAGATTAAACTTGCTCATACCGTATTATTAACTGAAGATGGAGAGAAAATAACAGTACCAAATAAGTATATTATTGGTGAAGTTATCGTAAATTCATTTGATTATCGAATAGTTGAATCTACTATTGGAATAGCGTATAATAGTGATGTTGAAAGTGCAATAAAACTTATTTTAAAAGAGTTAGAAAACTTTAAAGATTTGATTTCAACTGAAGCAAAACCACAAGTTGGGATAAAAGAGTTTGGTGATTCATCAATAAATATTGAGTATAGATATTGGGCAAAAACTGATAGCTATTTTGAAATACAGTATAAAATAAATTTAGCAATATTTAATACTTTAAAGAAAAACTCTATTGAGATACCATTTCCAATTAGAGATGTTTATATTCACAACAGTTAAAAAGAAGCATTTGCTTCTTTTTATTTGATTGATACAAAAGACTTAACTGCACAATTTACTCTATCTTCTAAATCATCTATATTAGAATCCATAAAATCTGTTTTTATTTTATAAATTTTTTCATTGTCAAGCATAAAGTTTAGTGAGATATATCCACTATTTGAATTTGTATCTTTTTCCCAAAATGATGAGTTAATAACTACATATTTTAAAGGATTATGTTCATACTCTTCTTCATAATTATCTAAAACAGAGTTGATAATATCTTGAAAATCAGATTTAGAAAAGTAATCTTTTATTTTACTTTTTTTATCATAGTTCATAGATACATTTAATTTATAATTACCAGCAGATAAAAGTGTTTTTGCTCTTGCAATTGCTTTTTTATCAAATATTTCCTCATATGTATTTGTCACGTTTTGACAAGTTAGTCTATTTGGTTTTTTGCTATTTATTTGATTATATACAATAAATAAAATCACAATAATAACTAACATAAAAAGAGGATATAAAAACTTGTTCATTTCCTTCCTTATTCAAATATAAAGAAGAGGTTTACTTTGGTAAACCAACTTCTAATTTAAAGTCTGTGTATTTTTTATCTGTATCTTCAATAGTTTCATTATTGATTATAATAACTCTATTTTTTGATATCTCTTTAGTCGTTACAATGTAGTTTATGATATTTTCGTTTCTTTGTTTTTTTAGTTCTTGTAACTGGTTAGGTAATATTTCTTGTTTGGCTGATATTATACCTTTTAAATACTGTAAATATTTACTTTTTTCAAGATTATTTTCATCATTTGCAAATTTTTCTTTTATATCATCTAGTTTTTCAGCATCTTTATATGTTGAATATATTTTTTCTATTGCAAGTAAATATTTCTCTTTTTCATCTATTTTTTCCATAGTTGTATTTATTAAGTCGTTTGCTTTTAGCTCTTTTAGTTTTTCAATATCTTGATTTGAGATTGTAGAGTTTATTTTTATTGCTATGTTTGGTCTTTTTTGCATTATTTTTACAATATTATCAAGTGTTTCTAACTCTGATGGTAGAAGTTTAGAACTTGCAAAAGCAAATTGAATAGATTGGATTTTTTCAGCTTCAATACCTAAAAGAGATGCTAATAGATTAAATGGAGCACTAACTGCTTTGATGATAATATTTCTAAAAGCTTGCCATACAATAGGAGCAATAGCAAATTTTGGGTCATCAACATTTCCAGTAATAGGAATATCCAAATCTATAACTCCATCTTGATTTTCAAGTAATGCAATTGCTAACTCTAAAGGTAAAGATGCTGCATCTTCGCTTTTTATCTCTTTTCCAAGTTTTATATCACTTATTATTATTCTATTTTTTGCATCAAGATTTGATTTTTTTATGTTGTATTTTAAATCAAGATTTAATTTACCTTTTTCTATCTCTCTTCCTACAAATTTACCAGAATAAGGAGTAAAGTTTTTAATAGCTATATTTTTAAATATCATATTTATATCAGTTAATTCTTTGATATTTTTTTCATTGATAAACCCAGTTATTTTTGTATATCCATATTTGTCAACTTTACCTTCAACTTTAAAAGTAGCAGGTTTTAAGTTTGAAGAGTTAAGCTCACTAAATTGTCCACTAAGTTTAGAAACAAGTGTTTTAAATGGAATTGGTAAGTTTTTATCTTCAAAGTATAAACTTGCGTTTGAGATATTCATAGGACCAAAGTCTAAAACAATTGGTTTAGAGTTTTTATTTTCTTTTTTTGTTTTGGGTTTATTTTCTTCTTTTGGTTGTTTTTTATTACTACTTTTTGCAAGAGTTATACCAATATATGGATTTTTTACAACTGTTTTTTCTAAAGATAGTTTGTTGTTATTAAATCCTAGATTTGTTACTGTTATATCTAGATTTTTTGTTTTGATGTGATTTTTATTTGCATCTATTAAAGCAAGAAGCTCTTTATTTAGATGAATTTGTTTTACAAAGATTTTCTCTTTTTGTTTTGATATATCTTTTGCAGATATTTTTAGGTTTGTTACTTTTGTATCTAGTGATGTCTTTTTATTTTGATAAGATACATTTGGCTCATTTACCTCTAAACTATCCAAGAAAATATCATTGTTTTTAAATTTAAAATTATTTGTAACTATTGATAAGTTTTTTACACTTACATTATCTGTTGAGACTTCATCTTTATACGCTACATTTGTATTATTTAGATTTATATCTTTTATATCAATATTCCAAGGTTTTGAATCACTACTTTTTTCTTCTACTTTAACTTTTGTTTGTTTTTCTTTTGGTTGATTTATCAACGTTTGTAGATTTAGAGTTTTGTTTTTGTCAAATATTATACTTGTATAAAAATCATCAAGATTTACTGAGTTTATAGAAATCTTTTGCTCTGGATATAAAAAAGTCAAATTATTGATATTAAAATCTTTTAATTTTACTAATGATTTTTTATTTTGATTTATATCTATATTATTTACATTTAGATTTAGTTTATTTACTTTTATATCTAATTGTTTGTCTAAACTTACTTGATATCCAAAGTCTAAATTTATATTTGCATCTTTGTTTATTTGGAAGTTTAACATACTTTTTTTATAAGGTAGTATTTCATATGGTTTTAACTGTTTTAAACTCACATTACCATAAAACTCAAGTGGTACAAGTTTGAATCCACCTTTCATATTTAAAACTGTATCTTTGTTTATTATTGTATGTAGATTTTGTGAAGCAGTCATACTTTTGAAGCTTCCTAAATCATAAAAAATATAATTTAGATTTTTTAGTTTTATACTAAAAGGTTCTGTTTTACTAACTCTTTTATAATTAATAGTTGCATTTTCTAATTCTGTTTTAGAAATAAGAAAATCTATCATACTAGAAGCTGTTTTTTCTTCTTTTTTTACTTCAGTTTTTGAAGAAGTGTTACTTTTCACAATAGAATTTAAATTTATTTGTGCGTTTTCATCTTCAACTATATTTATCACCGGATTTTCTAACTCAATATATGAAAATCTTATGTGTTTTTTATCTATTGATTTTAAAAGTGAGAAATCAACATATAACTTGTCAAATGAGATAATATCTTCTTTATCATCTTTTAATGTGAAGTTTTTTAGTGTAACTTCAAAGCTAAATGGGTTGAAAGAGATTTTCTCTAAAGATGCCTGTTTTGTGATGTTTTGATTAATTATTTCTACTAGCTTTGGCTTTAAAAAATATGGAAGTATAAAAAAACCAAGAAGAGAATAAATAACAAAAACCGATAAGATTATTTTCAAAAATTTATTACTTTTCATAGCAATCCTTTCTTGTGGATTATTTACATTATAACAAAATAAACATAACTTCGCTAAAATCCATTTTAACAAAACAGGAGAGAAATTTGACAGTTATAGAGTTATTTCAGAAATTATTGAGATTTAAGTCAATTACACCAGATGATGACGGGGCTTTTGATTTTATAGAAGAGTATTTAGGTGATACTTGGACTTGTATAAAAGTAGATATGGAAGGCGTAAAAAATAGATTTTTTTATAAAAAATTCAACGACAAAAAACAACACTTATGTTTTGCTGGACACATTGATGTAGTTCCAGTAGGTGAGGGTTGGAATGTAGACCCATTTGCTGCTGATATTGTAGATGGTGTTATAACTGCAAGGGGAACTCAAGATATGAAAAGTGGTGATGCTGCTTTTTTATATGCTTGTAAACATGCAGTTGATTTTGATGGGACATTAAGTATTTTGATGACAAGTGACGAAGAGGGCGAAGGAACTTATGGAACTATCAAAATGCTAGAACACTTAAAAGAGATTGATTTTATTCCAAATTATGCAGTAGTTGCAGAACCTACTTGTGAAGAGGTTTTTGGAGATGCTATTAAAGTTGGAAGACGTGGAAGTATAAATGGATATATAACTATAAAAGGTAAGCAAGGTCACGCAGCATATCCAGAAAAATGTATAAATCCAGTACACAATTTTGCAGAGATTTTACCAAAATTAGCAGGACATAATCTTGATAATGGAGATGAATATTTTGCTCCAAGTAAGATGGTAATAACTGATATTAGAGGTGGAATGCAAGTAACAAATGTAACACCACCAGATTTAAAACTTATGTTCAATGTAAGAAACTCTACAAACACAAAAAGAGAAGATGTAGAAAACTTTATACATAAAAATCTTGAAGGTTTAGAGTATGACTTTAGAACAACACAAGGCTCTTTTCCATTTGTAACAAATAAAGAATCAAAAGTGGTAAAAGCTATGGAAAACTCTATTGAAAAAATCCTTAACGTAACAACAAAACACTCAACAGCAGGTGGAACAAGTGATGCTAGATATTTTGGTGCATTTGGAATAGAAGCTATTGAGTTTGGAGTTATAAATGATACTATTCACTCTGTTGGTGAGAGAACAACAGTTAAAGAAGTAGAGGGATTGACTGAAGTTTATATGGATTTGATTAAAAACTTTTAATAAATACTACTTATTATAAAGCCTTGATAATTTTCAAGGCTTTTTACTATCATTTGTACTTTTTATTTTTTTGATATAATATAAAAAAAACATAGGTATTATTAATGCTCAATCAACACATAACACAATTTTTAAATTATTATTGTGATAATAAAAAACTCCCAAACCCACAATACGCAGTTTTATTAAAAGGAAAGTGGGGAAGTGGGAAAACATATTTTATTAATGAATATAAAAAACAGTTAGATAAAAGTCAACAAAAATATATTTATATAAGTTTATATGGAGTAACTTCATATGATGAAATTGAGATTAAGTTTTTAGAAACTATACATCCAAAACTTTACAATAAAAAGACTATTTTTGCAGGAAAGATTGCCAAACAATTATTAAAAGGCACATTAAAAATTGATTTAGATGATGATGGAAAAGTTGATGGAAATGCAAGTGTTCAAATACCAAATTTTAAGCCTGAAGATTTATTAAATACAAAAGACTATATTTTAATGTTTGATGATTTGGAAAGATGTTCAATAGATATTATTAGTTTACTAGGATATATCAACTTTTTTGTAGAGCATCAATCTTATAAAGTAATATTAATTGCAAATGAAAAAGAACTTGAAAAAACAGTTAAATATAAAAATATAAAAGAAAAACTTATTGGAAAAACTTTTGAGTTTAAAACAAATCCTGATTTAGCTTATGATAGTTTTTTAAGTGAACTTAAAAACAAAAGAAGAGTAAAAGAAGATATTTTAGAAAAAGAAAAATCAAAAATATTAGAACTTTTTGAAAAATCAGAGTCTACTAATTTGAGAATTTTAAGACAAATATTATTAGATTTTGAACGTTTTTATGATGAGTTTTTGTTTGAATATTTAAATAAAGAAGAGATAATAAAAGATATTTTATATATTTTTATTATATTTTCTTTTGAATATAGACAAGGGAAAGAAGATGTCGCAAAATTACTTAATTTAGAATATGAATATTCTAAATATACATCATCTTTTCAAGAAATAACTTCTTTAAATAAATATAATTTTATAAATAATAATGACGCAATTCTTCCTATTTATATTTGGAAAGATATATTAGTTAATTCAAATATTCAAAAAGAAAAAATATTAATTTCATTAAAAAACAATAAGTATTTTATTAATGAAAGTACTCCTTCTTGGAGTAGATTAGCTAATTACAACTATTTAGATGATTCTAAGTTTAAAAATTTACTCAATATTGTATATAAAGAATTTGAAGAAAATAAATATAAAGATTATAGGCATTTTAAACTAGTGTCTTCTATGTTATTATATTTTCAAGAAAAAGAGTTATTATATGTTAAATTTGAAAAACTTTTTGATTTAATAAAAAAGAATTTTGAATTATTATTTAGAGAAAAGAGTTTAATTATAGAAAATGTATATGTATATTTTATAAAAAATAGAAATATTACGGATATGAGTTATGAAAATATTGCATATTTTGAAAGTAAAAATTTTAAAAAGTTAAAAAATTATATAAATGAAGTTTTGGAAGAAGAAAAGATTTTAAAGAAAAAAAGAGATTCTGAAAAAATCATTTTAGCAATAAAAGAAAAAAATACTCAAACACTTCTTGATTTATTAGAAGGTAAAAATGATATTAGATTTATTGATTACAAAGATAAACCAATATTAAATAATATAAATATTGATAATTTAGTTAATGTACTTATTAGCACAGATGGTTTAACTATGCATTATTTTGGTGGAATTTTGAAAGATAGATATTCTCAAGGAAAAGAAATATTATTTGAAGAAGAGAATTTTCTAAAAGAACTAATAAAAAAACTAGAAGATTATATACTTAAAAATAAAGGAAAATTAAGTTCATATAATTTAAAAGAGCAGATAATTGAAAATTTGAAAATTGCATTGAATAATATAAAAATATCAAGTGAAAAGAAAAATGAAAAATAAATTACATTTTATGTGTGGAAAAATGGCATCAGGTAAATCAACACTTTCAAAAAAATTAGCAAATGAACATAATGCAATTTTACTAAGTGAAGATGAACTTTTAAAGAAGTTATATCCAAATGAAATAAATACTATTCAAGATTATGCTAAATATTCTACTTTATTAAAAGAAGCATTAACAGAACATATAATTGAGCTTTTAATAAAAGGAAATAATGTTGTATTAGATTTTCCTGCAAATACTATTTCACAAAGAGAGTGGTTTAAAAAAATCTTTGAAAAAGCTGATATAGAACATACTTTATATTATGTAAGTAGAAGTGATGAAGTATGCAAAAAACAACTAAAAGAAAGAAATAAAAATCTATCAAAAGATGAACCTTTGATAGATGAAGCAACTTTTGATGCAATTACTAAATATTTTCAAGAGCCAAAAGCAGATGAAAATTTTAATATAAAAGTGTATTAATATTTATGCAAAACATATATTTTTTACGATATTTCAAAGTTTTAGAAAAAAGCCAAATAATTAGGCTTTTTTCTTATTATCCTTCATAATCTTCTATTTTAAAACTATTAAAAAGTATATCAGTTGCATACATTCTTGCACCGTGATTTAGTGCATCTAATATATCTTTGTCACTCCAGCTTTGTGCTTTTAGTTCATTTATTGTGTCTTCATCTACGTTGTGTGGATTTTTAACAGAATCAATCACAAATTTTAAAAGAGTATTTTCCTCTTTTTTTAGTTTTTTACTGTATGTCTCATTTTTTAAAGTGGCTATATCTTCACTAGTCCATTTTGCTTTATTCATAAGAAGTGCTGAATTAAAATCAATACAAAAGCTACATCTTTCGTGGTTAGATACACATACTCTTATACTAGCAAGTAAAGTCATAGATAAAGTCTCATGGTTTGCGTAGTATTTGATAAATTCAAGTTGTTGTTTTAGTAACTCAGGACTTGAACTAAAAAGTTTGGCATTGTTTCCTACTTCACCTCTTAGTTTTATTATTTCTTCATATATTTCTTGTAACTCACCTGTTGCTTCATCTTTTTCATATGTTTTAATTAGTGGCATTGTAACTCCCTTTGTTTATTTGACTAGTAGGTCAAGTAAAATGATACAATAACTTGACCTGCTTGTCAAGTACAAAATGATATAATATTTTCATGGAAAGAAATACAAGAGATAATTTAATAAACTCAGCCTTTGAAGAGATATTTACAAATGGCTATCAAGGTGCTTCTTTAACTACTATTTTAAAAAATGCAAAAGTACATAAAGGCTCTATGTATCACTTCTTTGCAAATAAAAAAGAGTTAGCACTTGTTTCAATAAAAGAAAAAATCTATGAAAAGTTTGCTATAAGATACAATACAATTTTGCAATTAGATTCAAACTATTTAGAAGCTTTTGTTGCAAGCTTAAAAGATATAACGCAAAGGGATTTTAACTTAGGTTGTCCTATTGCTAGCGTGATTCAAGAGATGTCAAATCTTGATGAGGATTTTAAAGCATTGATGCAACAAATATATCAAAGTTTTAGAAAAAATATAAAAGATATTTTAGATAAAGCAATAGAAAAAAAAGAGATGAAAGAGTGCGATACATCAAAACTAGCACTTTATATTGTATCTATATTGGAAGGTGCAATACTTTCAGCAAAAGCAAGTGGTGATGTACAAGATTATGTAGAAGTTATCGAAATGCTTTCTACTTTTATTTTATCATATCGTTTATAATACAAGAAAAAAGGAATTAATTTGAAAGTAAAATATTTAGAAAAATTTTACGTTGCAGGTCTTACAGTAAGAACAAATAACAAAATAGAGTTAGATGAGCAAGAAGCAAAAATCCCAGATTTATGCCAAAGATATTTAGATGAAGATATTGAAAGAAAAACTTTCAATAAATCAAAAAGTATGGCAATGTATGGAGTTTATAATAAGTATGAAAATGATGTAAATTCAGATTATGATTATACTATTGGTGTTGAGGTTACTAAACCTAAAAATGCAATAACAATACCAAAAGATAAATATTTGGTATTTTCAAAGCAAGGTGAAATTCCTGAAGTTGTTATGGATGCTTGGCATGATGTTTGGGACTATTTTGCTTCAAGTGAATGTAAATATGAAAGAGCTTTTAATTTTGACTTTGAAAAGTATGAAAAAGAAGATGAAATAGAAATATATATTTCTATAAAATAAAGGATAAAGATGAAAACTATTGGACTACTTGGTGGTATGAGTTGGGAAAGCACTGCTTTATATTATAAAAAAATAAACGAAGAGATAAAAGAGCAATTAGGTGGCTTACATAGTGCGAAAGTAGTCCTTTATAGTGTAGATTTTGAAGAGATAGAAAAACTTCAACATCAAGGAAAATGGGATGAAACAGCAAAGATATTATCAGATGCTGCTAAAAACTTACAAAATGCAAGCGCTGATTTTATAGTTATTTGTACAAATACAATGCATAAAGTAGCACCAATTATTCAAGAAAATATAAATATTCCTATCCTTCATATTGCAAATGCAACTGGAAAAAAACTTCAAGAAGAAGGTATTAAAAAAGTAGGGCTATTAGGTACTGCTTTTACTATGAAACAAGAGTTTTATAAAGATACTATTTCAAATAATTTTGATATTGAAGTAATTGTTCCAAATGAAGAAGATATAAATATCATACATAAGATTATATATGAAGAGTTATGTCTTGGTATTATAAAAGAAGAGTCTAAAAAACAGTATTTAAAAATAATAAAAACACTTCATAATCAAGGTGCACAAGGTATTATATTAGGTTGTACTGAAATTGGTATGCTAATAAATCAAAATGACACAGATATCAAGCTTTTTGATACTACATATATTCATGCTATTGAGGCTGTAAATGAGGCTTTAAAATAGTTTAACTATTTAAAAGTCTCTGATTACCAAGTAATATAGTACATATACCTATAAATATTATAAAAGCTCCAATAATATCATATTTTGTAAAGCTTTGCTTCTCTACAAAATATAGCCAAAATAAAGAAGAAATAATATAAATTCCACCATAAATAGCATAAGCTCTACCTGCAAAATCTAAGTTGACTTTAGTAAGTAAAAAAGCAAAACAAATAAGTGAAATAGTTCCTATAAAAATCCAAAAAGATGATTTATTAAGTTTAAATACCATCCAAAAACTATAACATCCAAATATTTCAAAAAATGCAGCTAAAAAATATATAAAAAACTCTTTTATCAAGAATACTCCTAAATATATAATCTTAAAAATACCATAAATATTAAAAAAATTAGCTTTTAAAAGGAAATTAATAAATATTGATTTAGAATATAAGGGCTATTAAAAGCCTTTAAATACAAACATTTATACTATATAAATTCTACAAATAAATATTTTAATTAAATCCTTTTGATAGTTAAAAAATCTATAAATTTTAAAGATATATACGGGAGAAAAATTTTATGCACACAAATAAATTAGTTGTAGTAGGTGCAGGACATGTTGGTTCTTATGTTTTAGCAGATGCCATGAAAGTAGGGTTATTTGCAAAGATTGGAGTGATTGATATTTTAGATAATGTTGCTTATGGTGAAGCAGTTGACCAAGCACAAGCAACAGCAATGACATATATGAATAATATTGATGTTACAAGTGGTGGATATGAGCAATGTAGTGATGCTGATGTAATTATTGTTGCAGCTGGTCCTAGTGTAATTCCTGATAAAAATGATACAAATTCACAACCAGATAGAGCATCTTTGACAAAAATAAATTGTGAAGTAATTAGAGAAGTTATGACAGGTATTACAAAATATACAAAAGATGCAATTATTATTCTTATTACAAATCCTTTAGATACTATGGTTTATATAGCTGAAAATGAGTTTGATTATCCAAAAGGTAGAGTTTTTGGAACTGGAACTATGCTTGATTCTGCAAGATTAAGAAAAGTAATTGCAGATATGTATAATATAGACCCAAAATCAGTGACTGGATATATGATGGGTGAACATGGTAAAACTGCTTTTCCTGTATTAAGTAATCTTAATGTTGCTGGTGTTAAGTTTGAAGACTTAGAAAATTACTTTGATACAAAAGATGCAATTTCTCATCCTGAAAATATTCAAAAAGAGATAATAAGTGCAGCATATAAAGTAATGAATGGAAAAGGTTGGACAAATGCAGGAGTTGCACAAGCTGCTGTTACTATGGCTCAAGCTGTATTATTAGATGAGAGAAGTGTTTATCCTGCTTCTACTACATTAAGAGGTCAATATAATCACGATGGTGATGTTGCTTTAAGTATGCCTTGTATCATTGGAAGAGAAGGTATAATAAAACAAATACCAGTAAAATTAAATGAGTGGGAAACTAAGAAGTTAGAAGAGTCAATTGATTATATAAAACTTGCAATGAAAGATGCAAAAACTGGTCTAGAGTATTTAAAATAACTAAACATAATCAAGGTGATTTTATGAATTTAGAAAGATTAAAAGATATTGAGAGTGAGTTTTTGGAAGTTTATCCAAAAGCTTTCAAAGATGAAAAACTTCTTGTTATGGTAAAAAAGTTTAATCCAGAAAAATTAGAAGAAGTAGCAAAAGATTATTTTCAAAAAGAGAATTTTTCTCAACCTCAATTAATTTGTGAAGGATTTATGAAAGTTATATCACGCTCACCTATGGTTTCTATTTTTGATAAAGCAAAATTAAGAGATGCACTTAAAACGATGGATATTTATCAAAAAGATATGTTAAGTATCGAACTATATGAGTTAATACATGGAAATAAAAAGCTAGGTTTTGAAGGTTTAGTTGAGTTTCTATCACAATACAATCTTGCAAAATGGACATTGGTTACTTTAGTTCCATATGCACTAAAAAGAAAAAGAGAGTATTTTGTAAAACCTACAACAACTAAGATGATTATAAATTATTTAGAGTTAGAAGACTTAACTTATAATCCAAGACCTACATATGAGTTCTATAAAAGCTATTCAAAAGCTTTAAGCTCAATAAAAAAAGAGGTAAAAAAATCACTTCTATTTGATAATGCTGCTTTTACTGGCTTTTTAAAAATGGGAATAGAAATATGTGAAGAGAGATAGTTTATCTATCTTTCTTGCTTTTTCCATAGAGTATAAAAAGAGTTTAAAGCTTCTTTTAAATCCTCCTCTTCAAATCCTCCAAATCCCATAGATAATACATCTGTATTTTCATCTAAAGACCTTAAATAAAGTTTGATATTCTTTTTTGAGGCTTTTTTTACTAACTGATTTAAATCAATATCAATTTTAGGCTTTATTAAAAAGTTTAGTCCACTTCCTTGTCTTAAAATATCTATTTCATCTATCATTTTTGAGTAAAAGAAATCTTTCATAATATCGTGTTTTCTTTTATTTATAGTCCTTACTTTTCTTAAGTGTCTATCCCAATAACCCTCTTTAATAAACAGTGCTAATGTCTTTTGTGTATCAATAGGAACACTTGAATAAAAATAATCAAACTCTTTTTTGTAAAGTTTCAAAATCTCTTTTGGTAAGACAAGATAAGCAACTCTAATAGAAGGAGAAAAAGATTTAGAAAATGTCCCAGTATAAATTACTTGTTGGTTATTGTTTATACTTTGCATAGCAGGAACAGGTCTATTATTGTAACTAAGTTCACTGTCATAATCATCTTCTATAATATAGCAATTATTTGTTTTTGCCCAGTTGATTATCTCTACTCTTTTTGCAATAGGAGTTGTCACACCAAAATAGTATTGATGTGAAGGAGTAATATAAAGTAAATTTGAAGATGAATTATTTAAAGCTTTTATATCTATTCCATCTTTATTTACTTTTATCTCTTCTAGTTTAAAGTCATGTTGTAAAAAAACTTTTTTAGCAACTTTATAACTGGGTGTTTCAAAAGCAACTTTTGTAATAAAGTTTTTTAGTAATTGTGTTATTAGATGAAGAGAGTCAGAAAAACCACTTGTAATAACTATATTATTAGCACTACAATTTACTCTTCTTGATTGTATTAGATATTTAGCAATCTTTTCTCTTAAAAGAATATCACCTTGAATATCATGATATACTCCCATATTTAAATCACTTTTCAAGACTTTGTTATAAAGTCTAAGCCATATTTTTTTAGGAAATAAATCATTACTAAGACAGGCTGGGTAAAAATCATATTTTATACTATTTTCTTCTTTTTGATTTATAATCTCTTGGTTTTGATTATTTTGAATTGTTTCATATAAATCTTTTGAAACAAAATATCCACTTTGAGGAATACTTTGAATATATCCTTCTGCATATAGTTGATTGTATGCACTTTGAACAGTATTTTTACTTATCTTATACTCTAATGTCATCTTTCTAATAGAAGGAAGTTTTTCTCCTGCTTTTAGATTTGATTGTATATCTTTTTTTATTTGCTCATAAAGTTGCACATAAATAGGAGTTTTTGAATTAATATCAATATCATACATAAACTGTCCTCATAAAATAAATATATTTTGTATCTTTAAAGAAGTACAATTTATTGCTATACTACCATAAAAATTATAAAGGAGCTAATTTGAAACAGAATGTACAAATAAAAAATAGAAAAATAATAGATGAAATTTTACAAAGTGCAGAGTATGGAACATTGGCTTTATGTAAAGATAATATTCCATATAGTATTCCTATGAATTATACATATTTTGATAATAGTTTATACTTTCATGGTTCAAAAACTGGAAGAAAAATAGATATAATGAAAGAGAATTTATTTGCTTCTTTTAGTGTAGTTGAACCTTATTCTGTGATTCAATCATATTTTAGTAGTAATGATAATTTAGCTTGTCCTGCTACTCATTTTTTTAGGTCAGTTATTTGTGATGGGCAAATAGAGTTTGTAAATGATTATGATGAAAAAGTAAGTGCTTTAGAATCATTGATGCAAAAACTCCAACCAGAAGGTAAATATACTCCTTTAACTGATGAGGTATATAAAAAAAGAGTGGATGCTACAAATTTATTTAAAATAAATATTAAAAATATAGAGGGAAAATTAAAACTAGGACAAAATTTACCCCAAAAAAGATATGAGATGATTTTAGATTTTCTTGAAAAAAGAGGGTATGATTTGGATAAAAAAACAATTTTGCAAATGAAGGAGAATAGATGATAACTTGCCAAGTAGCAACACTTGATGATATACAAGAGGTATTATCACTACATAGTAAATATCAAATTGATACTATAAATGAAGAAGATAAAAAAGATGGATTTATTACAACTGCTTTTACAAAAGAGCAACTAACAAAGTTAATAACAGAAGAGAGTGGATTATTTATTGCTAAAAAAGATAAAAAAATTGTTGCATATGTTATGGCTGCATCTTGGCAGTTTTGGTCAATTTGGCCTATGTTTAAATATATGATTGAAGATTTGAATAATGTAAAATTTAATAATGAAGTTCTAAGTGTAGAAAACTCTTATCAATATGGGCCTGTTTGTGTAGATAAAGAAGTAAGAGGAACAGAAGTATTAAAAAAAATATTTAATTTTGCAAGAGAGCAGATGAATAAAAAATATCCTATATTAGTAACCTTTATAAACAAGATAAATACTAGGTCATTTGAAGCGCACACAAGAAAACTTGGACTTCAAGTAGTAAAAGAGTTTGAGTTTAATAATAATAGTTATTATGAATTATGCTATGATACTTCTAAACCAATAAGCTTTTGAAACTATAATTTATAGTTTCAAAACAGGATACTTCCTTAAAAATATATTTAATTTATTTGTTGATTAAATATTTTTACTAACTTTATGCTATTATCATCACTTATTTAATTTATTAAATAACAATACTTATACTTATAAATCTTTGGAGAATTAAATGTTTAAATTTATCAGTGTTTTGGCTCTGTTTTTGACAAACGTTGCATATGCAACTAATACAACAGAAGCCCCGCATTTGACTAATACATGGGTTGGAATAGCAACTCTTGTAATTTTTGTTATTGGGTATTTCGTCATAGCAAATGAAGAAAAATATGATGTAGATAAGTCTTTACCAGCTCTTTTTGTTGGTATTGTTACATTTTTATTAATTGCCCTTTATTTTATTATGAATGGTTTAGATATTAAACTAGTGCATGAAGAAGCTGAAAGTGTTATTTTAGAAATTGCAGAGATTTTCTTCTTCTTATTTGTTGCGATGACTTATATCGAATCACTTATTCATATGGGAGTTTTCGACAGATTAAAATATAATCTTGTATCAAAAGGGTACAGTTATAGAAAGTTATTTTGGCTTACTGGATTTTTATCATTTTTTATTTCGCCAATCGCAGATAACTTAACAACTGCACTTATTTTATCAACAGTTTTAATTACAATAGAAAAAGAGAAAACAGAATTCTTAGTTCCTGGTGCTATTAATATTGTTGTTGCAGCAAATGCAGGTGGTGCATGGTCTCCTTTTGGTGATATTACTACTTTAATGGTATGGACTTCAGGTAAGGGACAATTTATGGATTTCTTATATTTATTCCCTGCATCTGTATTAGGATACTTAGTTACTGCCTTTTTATTATCACTTATTGTTCCAAAAACAAAACCAGCTTTTGATGCAAATGTTGAAGCACCAAAGATGAAAGATGGAGCAAAAACAATAATCTTCTTAGGTGTTGTTACAATTGTTATGGCAGTTATTTCTCATCAATTCTTAGATTTCCCTGCAATGTGGGGTATGATGTTTGGTTTAGTTTTATTAAAATTCTTCTCTTTCAAACTAAGAAAAAAATATGGAAGCGAACACTTTAATATTTTTTATTCTATGTCAAAAATTGAGAATAATACATTGATGTTTTTCTTTGGTATTTTAGCAGCAGTTGGAGCACTATACTTTGTAGGTTGGTTAACTCTTGCATCTGTTGTATATCATCCAAATCATCTTGGGCCAACATTATCAAATATTGCCGTTGGTTTCTTATCTGCAATTGTAGATAACGTACCTGTTATGTCTGCAATCTTAAAAGCAAACCCAGATATGGATATTTCAAATTGGTTATTAGTAACATTAACAGCTGGTATTGGAGGTTCTTTAATCTCATTTGGTAGTGCTGCTGGTGTTGGTGTAATGGGTAAATTAAAAGGTATTTATACTTTTAGTAGTCATATGAAATATGCATGGACTATTTTAGTTGGATACTTTGTATCTATTACAATTTGGTATTTTCAATTTGAAATGCTAAAACTTTACTAATCTTATATATTCTAGTTACCTTTGAGTAACTAGAGTATAAACTCTATTACTTTTTACTCTCATTTATTTTCATAGCGTAGTTTTCACCCCATTTAGCCATTACTTCAAAAATTTCAATTAATCCTTCACCATATGAACTTAGTGAGTATAAAACTTTTGGAGGAACTTCTGGATAAACTTCTCTTTTTATTAAAAGTGCTTCTTCTAAAGCTTTTAATTTCCTACTAATTGTTCTTTGCGAAGTATCTGGTATTTTTTGTGCAAGTTCGTTTAAACGTAATGGAGCTTGAGATAGATTCCATAAAATTAAAAATTTCCATTTGTCATCTACTAAATCCATTGGAATCTTACTTCCACATTCATAATTTTTTCCATTTAGATTTATCATAATCATCCTTTGTTTTAAGTATATCAAAGATGTATTAAAAAGTCAATTTAGACAAAAAAGTCTATACTTGACAAATTTGTCAAAAATGGTTATACTTTCAAAAAAAAATATAAAGGCATTATTATGAAAAAAGTATTAGTAAATTTAATACACCCAAATATTGAAGAGTCAAGAGTAAATAAAAAACTTTTAGAAGAAGTTAGTAAATTAGGAAATGTAACAGTTAATAATTTATATAAAAACTATCCTGATTTTAACATTGATGTTGAAAGAGAACAAAAACTTTTAGTTGAACATGATATTATTGTTTTACAATTCCCTGTTTATTGGTTCAGTTCACCAGCACTATTAAAAGAGTGGTCTGATAAAGTACTTGGATATGGTTTTGCATATGGACCAGCATATAACCTTGAAGGTAAAGATTTACTTGTTGCAGTTAGTACAGGTAGTGCAGCTGTTGAATACTCAGCTCAAGGACACAACAAACATGAAATTTCTGAATATTTAAGACCATATGAAGGTACTGCAAGATATACACATATGAATTATCCAAAAGAGTTTGTATCTTATGCATCATTTGTTATTAGTGATGAAGAACTTGCAAAAAATGCAGTTGATTATAAAGAGTATGTTGAAAAATTATCTAAATAATTAATGTTTGATTTTATTTGATAAAAGTAGCATAAATTTAGTTATGTTATAATACGGCTTAAATAAAATTAAAGGAATTTGATGGAACAACTACCAAATTGTCCAAAATGTAATAGTGAATATACTTATGAAGATGGTTCATTACTAATTTGTCCAGAGTGTGCACACGAATGGTCTAAAGATGCTGTTGAAGAAGTTGAAGAAGATACATTAATCGTAAAAGATGCAAACGGAACAGTTTTATCTGATGGAGATGATGTAACAGTAGTAAAAGACCTAAAAGTAAAAGGTAGCTCTTCTGGAATAAAAGTAGGTACTAAAATCAAAGGTATTAGACTTGTAGAAGGCAATGACGGTCACAATATTGACTGTAAAGTACCTGGAGTTGGAGCAATCAAACTTAAACAAGAATTCGTTAAAAAATCATAAATTTATAAACAGCAGAGAGTTTTAACTCTCTGTTGCTCTTCTATAATCTATAATATCTTCCACACTAAGAATTGGCATATCAAATTTTTTCGCAATATTTCTTATATCTTCACCTTTTGCCATAGTTCCATCTGCGTTTGTAAGTTCACATAAAACTGCAACTGGTTCTAAGTTTGAAAGTTTCATTAAATCTATACTTGCTTCTGTGTGACCTTGTCTTTCAAAAACACCATTATCTCTTGCTCTTAATGGAAAAACATGACCTGGAGATACAATATGATTTATACCATCTTTTTTTATTGCTGATTTTATTGTTGTTACTCTATCTTTTGCACTAACACCTGTTGTAACATTCTCTTTTGATTCAATTGTTACTGTAAATGGAGTTTGATATTTTGAGTGATTCGCTTCTACCATCATAGGAAGTTGAAGCTCTTTTACTTTTTGCGAAGTTAAACATAAACAAACAATACCACTACATTCTCTAATTAAAATAGCCATTTGTTTTTCTGTTATAGTATTTGCATAGAAAATTATATCTGCTTCATCTTCTCTATTTTTATCATCAGTAACGATAACACCATTTCCATTTTGAAGTGCTTTTATTGCAGCTTGAACATTTTGTTTATAATTTGAATTTGAAATTTTTTGATTCATTAGTTAATTCCTCTTTTTTGAATTAAACTTATTGAATCAGGGCTCAATATAGTAAGTCATACAAACTAAGTGTATTATTTATCTTAAAATAACAGTAGTAAAACTTTTATATTCTCTTTCATCCAGACTTTAACTGTTGGTTTTGGATTTGCACCAAATCTGCTTGACCTTTACAAATGTAAAGCGCTCGTGGACTTCTATAATTTTATAGTTACCACCAGTAAGGAATTTCACCTTGCCCTGAGAAATAAATTTGTATAATTTTACCCAAATCTAGCTTATTTGAATGTTATAAAAAACTATTAGGTTAGTTGACTTTTCATATTTGATTTTTGCAATTTTTTGATTGAATATAGTATATATAAAAATAGATTTATTTGATAATATTCTTTCCAAATAAATTATAAAGGTTAAATAAATTGATTAGTAAAAAACAAATTTTTGTAATGTCTGCAACTGCAGGTATTAGTGTGGCAAATATATATTATAATCAACCTATATTAAGTAATATTTCAAATGATTTAAATATAAGTCATTTGGCAGTTGGAAACTTACCTACATTTTCTCAAGTTGGTTATGGATTAGGGCTATTTTTTGTAACTGCACTTGGTGATAAAATAGATAGAAAAAAATTGATTATAATATTACATATTCTTCTTTGTTTGTCTTTGTTAGGGCTTTCATTTATTAATAATATTTTTGGTTTGTATGTATTAAGTCTATTAACTGGTCTATTTTCTGTATCATCTCAAGTTGTAATTCCAATGGCAGCTTCGATGAGTGGAAAAGAAAAAGGCAAAGTTGTAGGAACAATTTTTAGTGGATTATTAGGAGGAATACTATTATCAAGAACATTAAGTGGATATATAACACAGTGGTTTGATAATTGGCATATGATATTTGCATTATCTGCTTTTTTTGTATTTATTGTATTACTATTTATTTCAAAAACTTTGCCAAGTATGCAAGCACATTTTTCTGATAGCTATTTTTCATTATTAAAATCTTCGGTTTTTCAACTTAAAAGATTCTCTTTACTTAGAAGAAATACACTTTTAATTGCTATATCGTTTGGATTATTTTGCTCTTTTTGGACGACTTTGACTTTTAAATTGAGTCAAGCACCTTTTTATTATGATAGTGATGAGATAGGATTATTTGGTATTTTAGCAGTTGCAAGTGCAATGCTTGCTCCATATATAGGCAAAATCTCAGATAAAATAGATGCAAATGCAATAAAATTAATCTCTGTTGTTATGATTATGGTTTCTGTATTTTTGATAAGATTTTTTGATACAAGTTTATACGCTTTTATTATCGCAATATTACTTTTAGATGTTGGATTTCAATCAATACAAATTAATAATATTTCCCAAATTTATACACTAGATGAAAAAGCACATAGTAGAATAAATACAGCATATATGTCTTGTATGTTTCTTGGAGGTTCAATTGGAACTTTTATTGGTGTGTTGTGTTGGGAAAAAGGAGGTTGGAATTTTGTGACTTTACAATTTTTATTACTCTCTTTTATCTGCTTAGTTATAGTTGTTTATAGTTTAATAAATAAAAATAGAGTTCAAACTATGATTAAATGATAAAATTTAAACACAATTTCTTTATAATAAGAAAGAGATAATAAAGAAAGATTTTTCATCTTTTTTGTCTTATTAATATATTAAAAGGATATAAATATTATGTTTATTATAGATTTGGAATATATAGAACCACTTGATATTGTTGATAATTATTTACCATTACATATAAAATATTTAGAGGAACAATATTCAAAAAATAATTTTGTTGCATCAGGGAAAAAAGTTCCAAGAAATGGAGGAATTATTCTTTCTTCACTTTCTTCAAGAGAAAAATTAGATGAAATAATAGCTCAAGACCCATTTTATAAAGAAAAAATTGCAAAATATGAAGTTATAGAGTTTAGAGCAAGTATGACAGCACCTGAATTTGAATCTTTAAAACCTAAAATTTAGAGTTAGCATTAAAGCTAACTCTTTATTGTTGTTTATTTGTGTCATATTGTAAATATACAACTTTTGTTTGTAAAAACTCTTCAAGTCCATGTTTCCCATCAGCTCCACCAATTCCAGATTTTCTCCATCCAGCATGGAAACCTTGCATAGCTTCGAAGTTTTCTCTATTTATATAAGTTTCTCCAAATTTAATCTCTTTGCACGCTCTCATTGCTAAATCTATATTTTGTGTATAAATTGAAGATGTAAGACCAAATTCACTATCATTTGCCATTTGTACTGCTTCATCAAAAGTTTCAAAAGTAACTATTGGAAGAACTGGTCCAAATATTTCCTCTTTTATTATATTCATATCTTGAGTTACATTTGTTATAACAGTTGGTGCATAGAAAAATCCATCATCTCTTTTTGGAATTTCTCCTCCAAGTGCTATTGTTGCTCCTTGTTCTTTTGCTTTGTCTACAAGTGATTGAACATGATTTACAGCAGCTTGATTTATAAGAGGTCCCATATCTACTTCTTCTTTTAATGGGTCACCATAAGTTGTAGCTTTCATCGCTTCTATCATTTTTTCTGTAAACTCTTTTTCTATACTTTTATGTACATATACTCTTTCTGCACAATTACAAACTTGTCCATTATTTATAACTCTTGAGTTTTTAATAGCTTCAACCGCTAAATCAAGATTTGCATCAGCCATTACAATTGCAGGTGCTTTTCCACCTAATTCTAAAGATACTTTTGTCACATTTTTTGCAGCAGCTTCCATAATTTTTACACCAGTTGGAACACTACCTGTGAAACTTACTATTCCTACTTTTTCATGTGCTGCTAAAGTATTTCCAATTTCAGAACCAGAACCACTTACTATATTGAAAACACCTTTTGGAAGTCCTACTTCATCTACAAGTTTTGCAAACTCAAAAGCATTGTTTGGTGTATCAGAACTTGGTTTTATTACAATAGTATTTCCTGTAACAAATGCAGGTGCTAATTTTCTTGCAATTAAAAAAAATGGAAAGTTCCAAGGCAAAATACCAGCTGCAACACCAATTGGAAATTTAAATAAAAAGATATTTTCATTTGGTCTATCACTTTGAATAATTTCACCTTCGTATCTTCTTGCCCACTCAGCCATATAATCCATATAATCAGCTGTAAAGTTTACTTCTACTGTTGCAAGACCTAAAACTTTTCCTTGTTCTTCAGAAATTGTTTTTGCAAGCATATCTGCATTTTCTCTAATTTTTTGAGCAATCTTTTTAATATATTCAGCTCTTTGAATTGCAGGAAGTTTTTCCCATGAAGTTTGGGCTTCATTTGCTGCGTTTACAGCGCTATTTACATCTTCTTTTGTTCCTTTAGGAATATAAGAGATAACTTGTTTATTTGAAGGATTGATAACAGGTATAGTATCTGTTGAATCTTTAAATTCACCATTTATATAAAGTTGATAAGTTTTTAGCTTATTTGACATAGATTCTCCTTTTTTGTTTATAGAAACTATGGTACTCTTTAAATATTAATCAAGAGTAAATACATAAATTACTTATAAAAATTTAGATTATTCTTTTGTTTGTTTATAAAAAAACTCTTTTAAAGTCTTGTTTCCATATGTTGGAGCAATATTATCTTTTGAAAGTAGTGTTAAAAAAAACTCTATTGGTCCATATACTTTTGATGAAGTGAATATTCTAAAAAGTTTTATTATTAAACTTCTAATAAAATCTGGTAAATGTACAATTTTAATATCTTTATTCCATGCTTCTAAAGCAAGTCTTGCAATTTCATTTTGTGTAAATATTTCAGGACCACCTATGTTCTCTTCATCATTTATTATTGTTGTTAATTTACTTACACAAAATCTTGCTAAATCCTCTCCATGAATAGGGTTTAGTTTATACTCTCCATGGGAAAATAGATAAACTTTCCCACTTCTTGCCATATTTAAAAAATCTTTCATATCAGAAAAGAAGCCATTTGGTCTTATAATACTATATTTTAAAGGTGATTTTTTTAACTCATCTACAAAATTTTCTTTTGCTTCAAATATTTTTAGATTTCTAAAATTATTACCATCTATTGCAGAAATATATTGAAATTTTTTTACTTTTGATTTTATTGCTTCATCTAATAAATTTTTATTGCCTTGATAATCTACATCCATATAAGTTAAACTATCTTTTTGTCTAGTAATTCCTATACTTGAAAATACATAATCAATATCATCTGCTATATTTTTTAGTGTATTTGGTTTTGTAACTTCTGCTATAAAAAACTCATCTACATTTTTAAAAAGCTCTTTTTGTTTTTCATTTCGTATTAAAACTCTTACAAAATAACCTTTATTTTTTAATTCTTTTACAATATATTGACCTAAATATCCCGTCGCACCGGCAACTAAAACCTTTTTATTCTTCAAGATATTTTCCTTTTATTGATTATTTATTTTGTTGTTTTTAGATATTATAATTTTTTTAATTGATATATTATAAAAGGATTTATTATTTTTAATCATATTGTTCCAAATGATTTTATAGAAACAAACTCTTCAAAACTTACTAAAATAGATAATCTTTTTTGTTTGAATTATATTTGTAAAAAACAAGATAGTTCAAATTATGCAAGAACAACAATGCACTTTATAAGTGTGTTATTAGAAGGTAAAAAGACAGTACATCTAAAAGATGAAAATATTGTAGTTAATAGTAAAGAGATATGTTTTTTTACTCAAAACAACTATTTTATGAGTGAAAGACTTGTAGAAAATAAAACATATAAATCTTTAGTAATATATTTTGATGATAATTTTATATTTGATTTTATAAATAAATATAATATTGATATAAATATAAAAGAACAAAGTGATATTGGTGTAATTTCTTATAAAAAAGACTCTCTTTTTTCTACTTGTGTAGATACTTTTCAAGAATATATTGATAAAAACTTTGATGAAAATTTATTGAAGCTAAAAATTGAAGAGATATTTTTAAATGCAATTAGAGTTGATAAAGAGTTTGTATTTTCTTACTTTAATAAAATATTATCAACTTCTCAAGATAGAATAAAATTTATACTAGAATCAAATATTGATTTGATACATAGTTTATCTGATATTTGTGCTTTGACAAGAATGACTGAAAGTAAAGTAAGAACATATATAAAGAAAAACTACAATCAAACACCAAAAGTTTGGATAGATACTAAAAGATTAGAAAAAGCAGTTTTACTATTAAAAAATAGTGAAGATAGTATTTCTGACATATCTACAAGTTGCGGATACTCAACAACTTCATGGTTTATAGCCCAATTTAAAAAGTATTATAATATTACTCCAAAAGAATTCCGACAAAAATCATAAGATTTCTTATACAAATATTTTTTTTATTTATCTATAATAAAAGAAAAAAGGAAAGAAATGAAGAAAATATTATTAAGTTTATTTTTTATAAACCTTGCATTATTTGCTGAAGGTTTTACTTTGACAAGTAAAGCTATAAGTGGTCAAATCTCTATAAACTAAGTGTTTAATGGTGGAACATGTAAAGGTAAAAATATATCTCCAGATTTAGCATGGAAAAATGCTCCAAAAGGTACAAAATCATTTGCAGTTACTGCTTATGATCCAGATGCACCAACTGGAAGTGGATGGTGGCATTGGGTAGTTTTCAATATACCAAAAGATAAAATGTCACTAGAAGAAGGATTTGGAAATAAACAACATAAAAATATTATCCAAAGTGTAACTGATTATAGAATTAAAGGTTTTGGTGGTGCTTGTCCTCCTGTTGGTTCTAAACCTCATAAATATATTTTTACTGTTTATGCTTTAGATATTGACTCTTTACCATTTGATAGTAATGTATCTGCTGCAAAAGTTGGGTTTATGTTAAATTTCCATACTCTTGCGCAATCATCAGTTATTGCATATTATAATAGATAATTAGTAAGTTAATATTTGTTGTAACTGTTTTATTCTTTGATTTGTAAAATACTTTTGCCAATCATTTAAAGAAGAATTTGGATTTAATATAGTAAATAATTTAGAATTATTATCTCTATATTTTATCCATTTTATTTCAACTTTTTTTATACCTTCTTTTGTAATAGGATATGACATTGTATTAGTTATAGTCTCTTTTTCCAATCGTTTAATTACTTTTTTGTATGTTTCATTTAGTTTGTTATCAAGGGTAGACAACTTTACAATAGAGCCATATCTATAACCATTCATAACTTGATATATAAGTCTAATATAATTGTTTTTTTGGTTAATCTTTGAGTTAGAAAGCCACATATTTCTTCCACTTCCTCCATGACCTTCTTCTAAAAATGCTTTGTCATCTATAAAATCAAATGTATTATTATATGCAGTTTCAAATAAACTAAGATTATCACTATTTATTTTCTTTTTGATATTTTTTATACTATTTTTTATTTTGATTTGATTTTTTAACTCTTTTTGTTTTGAGCAATAACTCATACCCATTCCACTTGTTATAAAATCACAAAGATTAAAATCAACTTTGTTGTTTTGTAAGTTTTTATAAGTTGCTTTTACTGCTTCAAAATATTCAGCTGGAACTTGTCCTCCTCTTACGACCAAATCAAATACTAACTTTGCATTAGGTTTACCAAATCTGCCATTTGTCGCTGCTTCTTGTGCTAATTTCCAAACAAAGTAGGGCGTATATTGTGAGTTTGTTGTATCAATATTATATCTTTTGATGAATTTATTTACATCAAAATCATTAGATTTTGCAGTGATATTCAAAATCTTAATAATCTCTTTTTCATCATATAAATGAATATTTGGATTAGACATTTTTGCTTTTTTATATATTTCACGAGCTTTTACAGGCTTTGCAAGAGTTAGATTATTTACTCTAAATAATACATCATCTAAATAGTGTTTTAATGCATCTTCATGCCCTCTAATTGCTGCTTGTTCATAATGATAAATACTCTCTTGTATAGGTAAAGCATATTTATATGATAGTGCATAGTGTGCATCTTTATCTCCATCAAATGCAAGTTTTTCATAAATGACTTTTGCTTGCTCTTTTTTACCTATATTGAAAAGCTCATTAGCACTAGATAAAGTTATGTTATCAGCGAAACTTGAAGAGGTTATTAGTATTATCAAAGTAACAAACAGTAATCTCATTAAAACTCTTTTTTATTATTATTTTGAATATTATATTAGATTGAAATTTAAAAATAAATTATTATAAATAAAGTTTTTATTTGCCGTATTTTAATATTATAATTAAGCTATAAGATATTTACAAGAAAGAAATAAAAAGGAAAATAAATGCATTTAAAACATTTAAAAATAGTATCGTGTATTTTAGCCTTATTCATAGGAATAAGTGGATTTTCGAAAGATTTAACAAATATTGATAAAACAGTTATTTTTTTGGAAAAGGGATTAAATCATCAAGATGAAAGTACATTAAGATTTTTTAGTGATAAAACTTATATTCAACACAATTTAAGAGCAACTGATGGAAAATCTGGATTAGCACATTTTATTGAGTATTTAAAAACAACAAAAATGGAAGGTGATGTAGTTAGAGTTTTTGAAGACAAAAATTTTGTAGTAGCACATAGAATGTCTAAACTTGGTGGAAAAGATAGACATGTAATAGATATCTTTAGATTTAAAGATGGTCTTATTGTAGAGCACTGGGATAATATCCAATTTCTAAAAAAACCACTTAATATAGTAGATGGTTATCCAACTAAAGTGACTGATTTAGATAAAACTAAAGCAAATAAACAACTTGTAAGAGAGTATTTAAAAGACAAAAATTATGTTAAAACTTATATGGTTTTAGGTCAAGGTAACTTTGTAGTAAGTGTAAGTGAAATAAAAAAAGATAAAGATAGCTACTCTTTATATCAATGGTTTACTATAAAAGATAACAAAATAGAACACATTTGGAAAGTTGAAGAAAAAATTCCACCAAGAAGTAAATGGAAAAATAGTAACGGGAAATTTTAGTTACTAGAATCTATCAGATAACTTTATCTGATAGGTTTTATTTTATAGGAATACTTATTATAAATTTCGCACCTTTAAATTTTAATTTATTATAAGAGTACTCTACATTTTTAGCTAGTAGTGTTCCATTCATATGTTTAGTAATCATCTCTTTTGACATATATAATCCAATACCAGTTCCATTTTTATCACTTTTAGTTGTGAAGTATGGATTAAATATTTTATTTATTATATTTTCTGGAATTCCATCTGCATTGTCAGTTATCTCTAAAACTAACATACTATTATCTTCATCTATTTTTGTATTAAAGAATATATATCTATCTAGTTGTTCTTTATCTTCAAGGGCATCAATTGAGTTGTTTATAATATTTATCAAGACTTGAATAAATTCATTTTTAAGTCCATGAATATTTATTTTTTGAAGATTTTTGATTATTGTTATGTCTCTATTTTTTATCTTTGATTGAGTTAAAAATAGAACTTTTTCTATACACTCTTCAATATCAAAATCTGTTAATTTTTTATCTGGTTTAAAATAGTTTCTAAAATCTTCAATAGTTTGGTTCATATGATTAACCGAATCAGTTATTCTAACAATAGCTTCATCCAAAAACTCATCATCAAGTATTTCAAACTCTTTTTTAACTTTTATTCCACTTGCACTTGATGAAATTACAGATAAAGGTTGTCTCCATTGGTGTGCAATGTTTTCAATCATTTCACCCATTGCAGCCATTTTTGATTGTTGTTCTATCATTTTATTTTTTCTGTCAAGTTCTTCATTTATTCTTTTTATTTCTGTTACATCCATAAAAATACCAAGTACACCAATAATTTGTCCTTTTGTATTTATTAGTGGAACTTTAGATGTAATTACTTCTAACTTTTCTTCACTTTTAGATACAAGTGTTTCTTCTTTATGTAATACATGGTTTCCTGTCTCTATTACACTTTTGTCATCTTTTCTATACTTTATAATATCTTTTGTATTCCAAGGAAGTTTAAAATCTGTTTTTCCTAATATTTGTTCTTGAACTTGATATCCTGCAAGATTTAAGAAGTATTTATTTGCACCCAAATATTTAAAATCTGTATCTTTCCAAAATATTGCAATTGGTATTGAATCAATAATATTATTTAATAGAAGTTTTCCTTCTTGTACTTCGTGTATTTTTTTAGAAAGATTTGATTGTGATTTCATCAGTTGTTTTTCTATTTCTGTAATTTTTCTATTCATAATCAAAATAGTTAGAATTACAATTAATAAAATAATAGTACTTGAAAAAATAGAGTAAATTTTTGTATTTTCTATTTGTCTATTTATGGTGATTTTATCAATCTTATCCATCTTTTTAAATTCATTAAAGATAAAATCTTCATACTGTAAAAGAAACTCAATCTTTCTTGATAATGATAAGATTGTTTTATATAGTTCACTATTACTATCTTTTACAAAAAGTTCCCCTTGTAGTGCTAAAATAGAACGTTTATGCAAATTATGAGGTTTTAATATATCATTTTCTAAAATTTTATCTATTTTAGTAATCTCTCTTTTTGATATGTACCATAATCTATCTATTCTGTTTTTTTGTTCTAAAGTTAAAGTTGTTATTTGTTCATCAAATTCTTCAATAGATTTTATCCATAAGATTTTTTTATCTTCTAAGTTTAGAGTTGATAGAAGATTTTCAGTATTCATTTTAAGTTCTAAAAAACTATTTTTTGAATTTGACAAATTTGTTAGTTTTTCATTTAGTGATTCTACTTTATGAAGAAAATAAAAGACGATAACCGTACTTAAAAGAAGTCCAATAATCAATATAACAAAGCTATAAAAAGTGAAATCTCTAATTTTAAAATTACTCATTTATTGATTCCTTATAAAACTTTATTTGATTTTCTCTTCCAAGTTTATCTGTTATTTGTTCCCATTTTTCATAAACTTTATCTAATGCTTGTTTTGCAGTAAGTTCTTTTAATATTGCTTTATGTAAATATTTGTTTAGTTCTTCATAATACAACTCTGCACCAGGAATTCTAATATCTGTAATTACATTTTGATTAGATAAAGAGTTTTTTATTGTTTTTAAATATCTTTTTGCTTCATCTTTTGTAAAACCACTTTTGTTCCACTCTTTATATGATGTTGGATAAAAGTGAGAAACTCTTGATGGATTAATTCCACTCCAACCTTTTGAAATAAGTTTTTGAGTTAACTCTTTAGAAGACATATGTGTAGCAAAATCTAAGGCAAGTTTTTCATTTTTTGTATTTTTATTTACTACAATAATCCAGTTTCCAGTTAGTGCTGTTACTCTATTAAATCTTTTTTCCCATTTTTTTGTATTTTGGTTATATACACTATTACTTCCTGGTAAAACAGCATAACCAACTTTGCCTTTTACAACTGATTCTTTAGAGTTATTTGCCATAATTCCAATATCTCCCCAATCAATTGCCAATGCAACATCTCCTGCAATGAAACTTTGTCTAACTTCAAAAGGTGAGTAATTAACTATCTCTTTTGGAGCATATTTCATAATATTTATATACTCTTCTAAAGCTTTTACAAATGCAGGATTGTTTATTCTTGGTTTCATTGTATTTTTATCAAAATAAAAAGCATTATCTTCTGGATATTTAGCATACGCAGCAGCTCTTGAAAAAAATAGTAACATAGTTCCATAATTTGGAATTCTACTTCCTATTAAGCCATTTTCAATTACACCATCATTATCCCAATCCCAGCCATTAAAAAACTGAGCAATATCACTATATTCTTTCCAAGTATTTGGAACTTTTAAATCATAATGATAGATTTTTTTGAATTTTTTTTGATACTCTTTATTTTGTAAAATATCTTTTCTATAATATATAATTACATTATCACCATCGTATGGTAGAAAATAGCATTTATTATTCCATGAATAAATATTTTTCTTATAAACAGGTAGTACATCTTCCCAGTGAATTTTATCTTTTGCCCATCTTGGAATTGCAAGTGCATTATCATCTGCTAGAATAGAACCAGCCCAAGAAGAGAATAAAAAGAAAATATCATAATTGATTTTTGGGTCTTTTAGTGAGTCTTTTATCTCTGTTACTGTGTCATCCCAACTAGGAGTAACAACTCTAATTGTAACATTCTTTTCTTTTTGCATTTTTTTTGCTTCAATTTTAACAGGGTCACTAATCAAACCACCTAAGTGAGGAACAAGTACTGTAATAGCTTGTTCTGATGGAGTATTTTCTTTTTGCTCTTTACTACAAGAGTTAAAAAAGAGTATTATAAATATGAAAAAAGTAGCTTTAATCAACCTCATAATAACAACTCCTTATTATCATTGAAGATAATTTATCTTACTATTTAATAACTTAAAAAATTAAAAACATTATTTCTATAATTTAGTTTTATAAGAAAAAAATTTTAAATTCATAAAAAAATCATAATTATCTAAGGTTTTCAATGGATAGTATAAATACTCAATCTTGTTATGATAAGTTAAAGCAAGCTTGCAATCAATATTATAATTTTGATGATAAATCATTTTCTTTACTAAAAGATATTACATTTATCAAAAAAGTTAAAAAATCAGAAATATTACAAGATTCATATTCTCCTGCTAAATATATCTACTTTATAGTAAAAGGAGTTCTAAGAACATATTATTTAAATGAAGATGGAAATATTTATACAAAAAATATTTTTAGTGAGAACTATTTTTCTGCTTCAAAAGTATCTTTATTAACAAAAGAGGACTCTTATTTAAATATTGATGCTTTAGAAGATTGTATACTAATATGTATAGATTTTGAAAAATATAAACAGTTGATTGATAAATATATAGAGTTCAAAGAGTTTTATATAAACTATTTAGAAAAAAATTGGGTTATAGTAAAAGAGAAAAATGAAATTTCTTTGATATTAGATGATGCGCAAATAAGATATGAAAACTTTATAAAATCAAATCCAAATATAGAAAATAGAATAGCTTTACATCATATTGCAAATCATTTGGGAATTACACCTACTCAATTAAGTAGAATTAGAAAAAAGATAAAATCACATAAGTGATTTATCTTTTATTGTTATTTAACGTTATATTTATACAAAACTTCAATCCAAGATACTTTATTACCTTTTATGCTATATAAAGTCGGTGTTGCTTGAATACCTAAAGATTCAGCTATTACTAACTGAGAATTAAGCTCTTCTTCTAGTTTTTTGTACTCTTTATCTGCATATTTTCTATTTTTAAACTCTTCTGAGTTTGCTGATACATTTAGCATCGCTTTGATTTTATCTTTATTTGTTTTTTTACTCATATAATATAAAGATAACTCCCTTGCATTTGCATGGAAACTTAAAGGATAGAAAAATACTCTTATTTTTACATTTTTCTCTATTTTAGGAAAGTATGCTTCAAACTTTTTACAGTAAGGACACTCTGGATCTGTAAAAAGAATATATTCATCACTACCAGAACCATAAGTTAATGCTTCTTTTCCAATAATTTTAGAAAAATCAACAGGGATTGAAAGATATTCTCCAGTAGTTGAGTTCATAGCTTTACCAGTTATTAAAACTTTTTTATCTTTAGTAAGGAAAAGCTCTTGTTGATGTTCTCCTTCAATTAATGTATCTAAAATATAGATACTTCCTAAATCTAAAGCTTTTTTTACACTAATACGTGCATCTTTCATAAGTTGTAAGTTGTTTATTGCTTTTAGTTCTTCACTTGAAACTTCTTTGTTGTTCTGTGCATAAAGAAAAGTTGTACAAAAAAATAGAACTAATAGACTTTTTATAGTATTAGACATAGTCTCTCCCTAAAAAATTTATAAATATAATACAGAAAAAATGTTTAGAGAGAGTAAAATTGTAAGGATATAATATTAATAGTTTTGGGTTAGTAAGTTAAAAAAGATTAAATAGTGAGTTAAAATCCATACTCTTCTTTTAATTTACTTATTTTATTTCTTATGAGACTCTCTTTCCATCCATGTCTACTTGCAAACTCTGCAATCTCTCTTTCTCTTTGTTGTTTATCACAAAAAACAAAAATTCTTTTAATAAATGGCTTTGGTATTTGAATAGCAACCATTTGAAAATAGTTGTCTTTGCACTCTTTTGAACAAAAAACTTTACTTATAGAAATCTTTTTTTGACAATATGGACAATGATTAGACATAAGTATCCCTCTTTAACGTGTTTTAAAAATTGGAGTATAACAAATAAACTTTAAATGCAACTAAGTTGCCGTGAAAATATATAAAAAATTTTTTTATTTAAGCTTTATATTGTAAAATCGTGCAAAAAATAAGGAAATTTTAATGACAGATTCAAAAATATTTTATGTTTTATTAATAATGTTATCAGGTGCTGTAATGCCAATACAATCTGCACTTAATCTTTATTTAGCAAAATGGAGTGGTTCTTTTACTTTTGCTTCTATGATATCTTTTTTTCTAGGAACAGTTTGTCTTGTTTTTGTAGTCTTATTTTTTTCAAAAGTTAGTATTTCATCTTTAGATTTTTCTCAAACTCCTCCTTTATATGCGTGGCTTGGAGGTTTTTTAGGTGCATTTTTTGTAACGATGGTAATTATTAGTGCTCCTAAAATTGGTATGACTTCGATGTTTTTATCAATAATTTCAGGTCAATTAGTAATGTCTATGATAATAGATAAGTATGGTTTCTTTGGTTTTGATATAAAAGAGATATCTATTACAAAAATAATAGCTGTTGCATTTGTAATAATTGGTACTTGGTTATATACATTAGATAAATAATATAATTGTAATAAGCTATAAATAGCTTACTACAATAAAAAGTTAAATTTATAGAATTCTTGAAATTACATATGTTGTTAAAAAAGATACAACTATCCCATATCCAACAATAGCAGTACTTAATCTTGGAGCAAGTCCTACCATTGCTGCAATTGCACCTGCTGTAATCATTGGTGACATACCAGCTTCTAAAATAGAAACATCACTTGCTAATGTATGATGCCATCCTAGAGAAGTTGCAAATAAGTATGCAACTACTGGTCCAATAATTAATTTTATTAAAAGTGCAATACTTAATGGTTGTAAGTCTGATTTTGGAAGTTTTAGTTTAAGTTGAAGACCAACTGCAACTAAAGCTACTGGAATAAGTGTAGCTGAGAAGTCTTTTAGTATACTAGTTAATAAAGGTGGAAAATCTACACCTAGAAAACAAAATGCTATTATAAGTGATAAAAATGGAGGAAAAGTTAAAACTTTTCGAACAATAATTCTTGGCGTTGTTTTTTTACTATCAGTATATAAAGCAGTAATCAATGTACCATATGTTGTTAATGCAATAAAAGTTCCTAATTGGTCATAAATAACTACATAAGGGATTGCTTTTTCTCCTATGTACATACTTATCAAAGGAATACCTGCAATTGAACTATTAGATAAAACAGCTACTAAAAGTAGTGAACCTGTTATCTCTTTTGACCATTTTAGGTATTTTGCAAAAACCAATACTATTATAGCTGTTACAATAATAACAACCCATGCAATAATAGCAGGAATAATAATATCAATTGAAATAGATAATTTTGGAACTTGCAGTAGAATTATTGCAGGTAGCGAGATATAAATTGTATATTGATTTAATATTATTGGAGTCTCTTGAGAGAAAATTTTGAATTTTTGTAGAGTGTATCCAATAATTATTGCAACAATAATTAACGAAAAGTTTTCCATTATTTTCTTCTCTTTCGTTCTGTATAGCACATATTATCTTCTGTTATTTCTCCAAACTCTTTAACATAGTCTACACCCCAGCTATACATCTCTTCTAACACAGGTTTTAATCTTTTTCCTGCTTTTGTTAAAGAGTATACAACTTTTGGTGGAACTTCTGGAAAAACTTCTCTATTAATTATATTTTTTTCTTCTAATTCTTTTAGTTTAACTGTTAATGTCTTTTGTGTAATGTCCGAAATCTCTTCATGTAAGTCTTTAAATCTTTTATCATTTTGAAGTAGATGCCAAATTATTGATAATTTCCATCTATCATTAAAAATATCTAATGTTACATTTATCGAACAATTAAATTGTTTATTATTTACATAATACATAATACGTCCTTTCCAATTGGAATTATACCACAATAAAAATAAAGTTCCTTTACTTACCAAAAGTAAAGTAAGGCTATTCTAAGTAAATTATGGACATAATTCCTTGAAATATTAGATTTAGTATTTATATTTAAATAAGGCAATTTATGAAAAAAGAAGAGAATAAAACAAAATATATAATAGGAATGGTAATCTCTATGATATTTTGGGGAATAGCATGGACATCTGGAAAAGTTACTATGCAACATACTGTTCCTCAAGTAGCAGCTTTTTGGAGATATGCTATTTCTTTTATAACTATAATCCCTGTTGTTTGGTATATGAAAGTATCTTTTAAAGCAGACAAAGTAGCAATACTGTATATGATATTAGCTGGTATATTAAGTGCAACTTTTAATTATCTGTTTTTTATAGGATTATCTCATGGACAAGCAGGTTATGGTGGAACTATGGTTACTTCATTAGTTCCTTTACTAACATACTTTTTATCTATTGTATTATTAGGGACAAAAGTAAATAAAGTTCAAGTGTTTGGATTGTGTATTGGTTCTTTTGGTGCATTAATACTATTAAGAGTTCCGATGGATGGTTTTGCATTTTTAAATGTAGATAGTTCATACTTTTTATTAGCAGCATTAGTTTGGTCTTTAGTTACTATTCTTGCACAAAAAGTTTCATCTCGTGCTAATCCTATGTTATATACATTGGTAGTATTTGGAATAACAGCATTTGTAAATATGATATTTGCATTACCTTATCATCCATTTGAGTTTGCAAGCTTAGATTCTGTATTTTGGTGGAATATATTATTTATAGGGTTGTTATCTGGAACTTTTAGTATGACTCTATTTTTTATCTCTGCTAGTCATTTAGGTGCACATAAAACTGGTGTATTTATGTTTATCGTACCAATAGGAGCTATAATCTCTAGTTGGATTGTATATGATGAAGAGATTTTACTATCTACAATAATAGGGTGCTTCTTTGCATTTTTATCTGTTGTGGTATTTAACTTTAAACGAAAAGTAAAGATTAAATAATACATTACTTACCAAAAGTAAAGTAAGAGAAAATTAAGTTAGTAAGATATATAATTTTATCGAAAAAAAATAAGGAGCAATAATGAAAAAAGTATTAATAATAAATGCACATCAAAAGTATGAAGGTTATGCTGAGGGTAATTTAACTCAAAACTATATAGATAAAGCAAATGAGTTTTTTACAAAAAATGGTTTTGAAATTAAAAATACAGCGATTGATAAAGGCTATGATGTAAAAGAAGAGTTAGAAAAATTTGCTTGGGCTGATTATATACTTTTTCAATATCCTGTTTACTGGATGAGTTTACCTTGGATTTCAAAAAAATACATTGATGAAGTTTGTTCAGGTGGAGCAGGAACTGTAACTTTTGAAAATGATGGAAGAAGTAGACATGATGCATCAAAAACTTATGGTAGTGGTGGATTAATGAAAGGTAAAAAATATATGTTAAGTATTACATATAATTGCCCAGAGAGTGAATTTAGTAATAAAGATGGTTTCTTTGAAGGATTATCTTTAGACCAAGCAAACTTTGCTGTACATAAAACTTTCCAATTTTGTGGATTAGAACAATTAAAAACATACTCTGTTCATGATATTTATAAAGGTGATTTAAACTTAGAAAAAGAGTTAGAAAAATTTGAAAATAGATTAAAAGATAATTTTTTATAATAAAGGTAAATAATTGAATAATATAACAGTTGTAGCAAATATAAAAATAAAAGAAGAGTATAAAGACGAAATATATAAAGTATTAGAAACTCTACATGAACAAACACATAAAAATGATGCAGGGTGCATTCAATATGATTTTCATAAAAATTTAGAAGAAGAAAATAGTTATACGTTTATTGAGACATGGGAAAATGAAGAATTTTTAAAAGAGCATTCAAATAAAGAGCATTTTAAACTATTTGTTTCAAGTATTGAAGATAAAATAGAGTATATTAACGTTAAAAAATTAGAAAAAATAAAATAAAGGAAAGATATGAGTAAAGAAGAATTTTTAAAAGCAATGAACTTTAGACATGCTTGTAAAGTTTTTGATGATACAAAACAAATATCAAAAGAAGACTTTGAGTTTATTTTAGAAGTAGGGCGAAAATCACCATCTTCATTTGGAATGGAGCCTTGGAAGTTCTTAGTAGTTCAAAATGAAGAGTTAAAAGAGAAAATAAGACCAGCTTGTTGGGATCAAGTACAAATTACATCTTGTAGTGAATTAGTTATTGTATTAGCAAAAATTGAAGATGTTAAAGTAGAAAGTGGAATTCCTGAAAAAAGATTTGCAAGAAGACCTATGCCTCAAGAAAAAAGAGATTTTTATGTAAATCTATATGCGAACCATTTAAAAGATACATTAAGTAGTGATAAAAATATTTATGAATGGACTGCAAGACAATCATATATAGCAGCAGGTAATATGATGACAGCAGCAGCTTCTATTGGAATTGATTCTTGTCCTATTGAAGGATTTGAAAAAGATAAGTTAGAAGAAATTTTACAATTAGATACTACAAAATATCAAGTTGCATTGGTTTTACCATTTGGTTATAGAATAAATGAACAATCAGAGCAATTAAGATTAAGCCTTGATGAGGTAGTTGAGTATATAAAATAAAAGAGATTTTCTCTTTTATTTTATCTTATTTTTTGTTTTTCTTTTTCTAGTCTTTTGATAACTCTATCAAAATCATCTTTTGTGCTACATTTCATTATTAACTGTTCGATATCTAAATCTTTTTTTCTTGATGTTCTTTTTAATTTTTTTAGGTTTATTACATCAGAATCATTAAGTATTGTTATCTTTTCGTCCAATCCTAATACTTTTAACTCTTCTGTTATTTCTTCTATATATGTTGGCTTTAAGTGATTGATATAGATTTTTATATCATCTCTTTTTAGTTTTTTTAATTCTTCTTTTAAAAGTTTTAGAGTTAAGTGTTTACTTGTTTGTGCAGCCACTTCAAGTCTTGAAGGAAAAGATACATCTACAATTAGTTGTTTTATTGATAAGTTTTGATTTAATTCTTCCCAAATTTCATCGCAAATAAAAGTGTCAGCTGTAAAGAAAATAGAGTTCTCTTCTTTTGTTATAACATAACCACAACTTGAAATAGTATGATTTGTTTTTATAGGTTTTATTGAAAAGTTTTTGAACTGTAAAACTTTATTTACTTGTATCTCTACAAACTCAATAGAGTGCTTTTGATTTATCAAATCAATATCTGTAAAATCAGGCCAAATATTCCAATTAAAAATATATCTATTTAGATGATCTATTGTCTCTTTTA
Source organism: Arcobacter sp. CECT 8986 (assembly GCF_004116725.1). NCBI lineage: Bacteria > Pseudomonadati > Campylobacterota > Epsilonproteobacteria > Campylobacterales > Arcobacteraceae > Arcobacter > Arcobacter sp. CECT 8986. The sequence goes on from NZ_PDKG01000002.1 coordinate 447,611, forward strand.
GTGCATATATTTTTATTGGTTTATTTCTAATCTCATAAAAAGATTCAATTAAAAATGGAATATCAACAATATGGTCAAGATGAGAGTGAGTAAGAAATATATTATCTATATACTTTGCATCATCTCCAATTGCTTTTATTATATTTCCTGCATCAATTACACTACACCTATCAATTTGAATACTAGTGTTATTTGCATCAATACCTTTTCCACCATATGCACCTAAGATTTTTATTTTGTCTTTAAACATTTATGACCTTATTTTTTTAATATAAAAAATTATAACAAAAAAAATATGATATATCCATGTGTTTAATATAAATAACTATATAAAATTATACAAAAGTTAAAATTAGATTAAATTATAGTTCGAAAGATAACTCTTTCAAACTATTTTGTACACTCTTTTCTATCTTTAAGCGAATACAACTCTTTGTATTTACAATCAAACCAAATTTTATTTTTGTCTAATTTTGTACTCCAGTCATAACCTGAATGTTGTAATCCATTTATAACTCTTTCATCTTTTAATTTACCATCTTTTTGTTTTGAGCCTTGAAATCCATCTGTAATTGTCCATACATTTGTAAAGCCTTCTTTTGCTAAAAGATTTACAACTGGTGCTGACCTTGTTGAGCCTGATCTACAAGTTATGAATATTGGAGTGTCTTTTTTTGCTTTTCTTTTTTTTAGTTCAAATAGAATCTCAGGAACTATATATTTGTTTTTTTTCATATTATATACGCTTTTTTTCTCTGAGTATTTTGAAGTATCTAATATTTTAAATGGAATATGAAAATCTACTCTTTTTGACATACCTATAAACATAAGTTCTGAAGGTGTTCTTACATCTATCAAAATGGCATCTTTGTTCTTTTGTAAATAGTCTTGACCATCTTTTGCTTTTACATATAAGCCAAGAGTAGTTTTTGCACTATCTTTTTTAGGAGTAGGAGCTTTTATTATTTGTGTTGCACAAAGTGTACTTGATAGTGCTATTGAAAGAATAGAACTAATTATTAAATTTTTCATATGATTTCCTTTTATAATTAAAATTTATAGATTATATATAATTAAATATTATAATTATCTTATAAAATAAAGTTATAAATATATAAACTAAGAGTTTAAAATCTTATCAATATGTATAATGTATATAGTATATATGATTTTACATAGTGTTAAAAAAGTGACTTTGTTATACAAAGTGTACTAAGAGTTTGATTTGTTTTATAGATGAAATAGTAAGAGCCATTTTATGAAAAGTTATATATTATAAAATGACTCTTATTTTAAGAAGATTAGATGTTTTGTTTACCTTTGAAATTGTTTTTTCTAACATTTTCAACTACTGATTTTGCTATTTCTGATGTCTCTTGTGCTATTTGGTTTGTTTGACTTGCTACGTGTGCATTCTCTTGTGTTTGTTTATCTAAACTATTTACTGCTTCATTGATTTGTGCAATTCCTTCTGTTTGCTCTTTTGATGCATTTTGAATATTTTGTATCAATGAAACTGTATTTTGAACATTTGAATTTAAGTCATTATATCCTTCAATCATAGAAGAAGCTATCTTTTTACCTTCTTGAGATTTTACTGTTGCATTCTCTACAATTGATTTTATTTTATTTGCTGCATCTGCACTTCTTGCTGCTAAGCTTCTTACTTCTTGTGCAACAACTGCAAAACCTTTTCCAGCTTCTCCTGCTGTTGCTGCTTCAACAGCTGCATTTAGTGAAAGAATATTTGTTTGAAATGCAATTTGGTCAATTAGTGTTGTTGCATCACTTATCTCTTCAACTTGTTTATTTATCTCATCCATTGACACTGTTGTTTGATTAGCTAAGTCCTTACCTTTATTAGAAGAGTTCTCTAATATTTTTGCATTTTTTGTCATCTCTTGAACAAAGTCATTTGTAGATGCAATATTTCCACTTATTTGATCAATAGCTGCAACTGTCTCTTCAAGTTTTACTGCTGCGTCATTTGAAGATGTATTTAATACATCAACATTTTCAAGAAGCGTACTTGAACTACTTTTTAAAGTTATACCAATATCTTGATTTTCAATAAGCATTGAAGTTATTGATTTTCTTAATTTGTTTATTCCTTCAAGAACTTTTTGTAGTTCTCCTCCTATTTCATAATCTATTTTTTCCATACTTACATTATAGTCATAGTTTGTATATTTATCTAAAGTTTTTAATATCTCTTCAAAGATTGAATTTTGTATTTCAATTGTTTTATTTATTGAATAAGATAATGCCTGTATTTGTGGATTTGAAGCTACTGTTTTTATTTTACAGTTATAAAAACCTTGTCTCATTCTATTTAAAACCATAATTGCTTCACCTACACATAGCATATCATCTTCTAATCCTTGATTGATTTTCTTGATATTTTCATTTGCCATTGCTGCAATATGACCTAATTCATCTTTTCCATATACTTTTATCTCTTCAAGTTCATTTATTTCTCTATTTAAATAAAGCATAAATTGTTTAATTCCTTGATAAACACTTGCTGTTGATTTTGATATATTTTTGTAAATAATAAAAGTCAATAAAAATAGAATCAATAAAGCAACACTTAAAATAGTGATTTCAGTATAAAATGCACTATTTGCTTTTTTATATAGACCATTTATTTCATTAGTAATATATTTAGATAAATAATCATCAATCTCTTTTAATATATTGATTTTTTTTGTTATTGTATTAAACCAATAATCAGCCTCAACAGAGAATTGATCTGTAAGAAGAGTCTGAATTGCACTTATAGCTGGTGTATCGTTAATTTTTACTAGTTGATCAATTTGTTTTATACTTTTTGTACTATGAATTGCATCTTCAACTGTATTTATAGCATTATAGTAATTAGTAAAAGTCTCTTTGATTATATTTAACTGCTCTTTTTCCTTTGCAGATGTAGAAGAAAATGAGTTATACTCTTTTATAAATTCATCAAGTCTTTTATAATCTCTTATAATAGCTTCTTTGTATTTATCATTCTTTCTTAATACAAAGTTTTTAAAGTTATGAATAATTCCACCATATCCAATAAGCTCTTGGATATTTCCTAATATAAGAGTTTTTTCTTCAGATTGAAGTAAAATATCTCTCATTTTTTCAACTTCTTCAACAGATTTATCTCTTAATCTATCTTCAACCATATTAATAATATTGCTTTTTGAGTATATGAAAAATTGATTCATATATTGAGTTTGTTGAGATATTAAACTTGAAAATTTAGCATACATTCCATTACCAAAATGTCCTCTTGCAAAAGTATTTGAACCAACTGCTCTTTCAATTCCTGCTCTCTCTTTTGCCATTAGAAAATTATAGTAAGAGAGTATATCTTTTGTAATTTTAGAATTTGAAGACAAAGAAGAAGTTCTTGCAATGAAATCTAATAAGTGTTTATTTATATCAGTGTAGTAGTTAATCGCTTCTTTACCACTAATATTTAAACTATCAACTAAATTTCTAGTGTTTTGCAATTTTTCTAGTTTTTCCATTGAGGCATTTATATATGCAAGGGAAGCTTTTCCTAAAAATGATTTATCCATATTTGAAAAAATTTCTTTTAAGTTTGCAAACTTTTCATTTGTTAGTTCTCTTTGATTTGATAAAGAGTTTTTGAATTTTTTTCCTTTACTACCTAAATATCCAGCTGTCATTCCTCTTTCTTTTTGTGTTTCATGTATAAGTGTAGAAATGGCAGAGTCAACAATAATGACTTTTTGTAGGTAATTGAAATCTTTTTTTTCTTTTAGGTCTTTTATTATTATCAAAGAAGAAAGAATAATTATAAAAATAATTGAGATTGACACAAGAATTAAAAGCTTAAGTTTGATTGATAAGTCATTGAATTTCATTTTATATCCTTTACTTCATACTTCTATAAATATTTGCATATTTTTCTATTTCTTCTTGTGAAGCTTTTCTTCTACAAGAGATATAGCCTTTGGATCCATCACATGCAATATAAGGATAAATGGTACTAAATACCCAATAGTACTTACCAGTTTTTGTTTTGTTCTTTACAAACCCTTTCCATCTTTCTCCTGCTTGAATAGTTCGCCAGAGTTCTTCAAAAACAACTGCAGGCATATCAGGATGCCTAACTATGCTATGAGGTTTACCTATTAGTTCCTCAAGACTAAATTCTGAGAATTTACAAAATTGGTCATTTGCAAATCTAATTAAACCATCTTCATTAGTTTCTGAAACAAGAAAAGAGTTACTCGATAATTCCATACCTATATCTTCCATTGTAATCCCCTAAATAAGTAGCATTTATGAATAGTATATAAGTTAAGGCGGAATTTTAAACTTAGTTTTTTATATTAATACTATAATTTTATTGACTTTTTATACTTAACTTATAAAAAAACCTAAAAAATTATTTGTATATTATTCGAGTAATAGCAAAAATAAATAAAACAATTGCTATTTCTTCATAGCTTTTATTAATTAATAATAAAAGTAGTGAGCCTAACATTAGTGAAAAAGATAAAAAATATGACCTAAAGGTTTTTGTTACTTCTTTTCTCAAATATTCAAGTTGATTGTCAGAAATTTCTACTTTTAGTTCACCTTCACTGGCTTTTTTCATCGTAGATTTAAAATTTTTGATTATAAAAGGAATATCTTTTAATTCATCTATAACTGTCTCTACAAGCGAGTCTTTTGAACCTAAAGCTTTAGGTAAATTATCTTTCAAGATTGGAAGTATATCTTTTATTCCATTAAAGTTTTCTATATAAGTTGTACCAAGGCCTTCAATAATGGCACTAACTCTTAAAATATATATTGCATCACTTGGTAGTTTAAATGGTAAATCTCTTGTACTTTCAAGTACTTCAAACGCAAGTTTCTGCATTGATTCACTATTTAAATTATTATTTGAAAAAATATCAAACATCTTACTTGTAAACTCTGCAAGTTGTGAAGTAGGGGCTTCATAAGCAACTGTTCCTAGTTTTTTACTTGCATTTATGTATGATTCATAATCTTGCTCATTTGCTGCTTTAATTAATTCTATTATTGCTATTCTTGTATTATTTGGGACTGTTTTTACCATACCAAAATCAAGTAGAATGATTTCATTATCTTTTGTAATTAGAAGATTTCCCGGATGTGGATCTGCATGAAAATATCCTTTTATTAACATTTGCTCTGTATAGAAGTTAACTAAAGTTGATATTATCTCTTTAAAATCTATATTATTTTCAAGAATACTTTTTTTATCATCAAATCTAAATCCCTCTTCAAAGCTCATAACTAAAGCATCATCACTTGATATCTCTTCATATGGTATTGGAAATTTTATTTTACTATCTTCGTATGTTTTAGAAAACTTTTTCAAATTTTGTAGTTCATTTGATAAACTAACTTCTTCTTTTATCATAGATGAGAACTCTTTGATTACAGCTTCAATTGAGTTTTTTGTATAGTATGAAAACAGTGGTTTGAAAATAAAATTAAAAAAGTTAATAATTTTGATATCTGCAAGAACTCTTTGTTTTATACCTTCTCTTCTTAATTTAACTGCAACTTTCACATCATTTTCTAAATATGCAATATGAACTTGTCCTATTGAAGCAGAAGCAATAGGAGTTTCATCAAAGCTTTTAAAAGAAGTTTTATTAAAAGCTCTATTGTAAACAGTTTTAAACTCTTGTTTATTCATTGATGGTAGTTTATCGTGAAGTTGTTTTAGTTCATCAAGATACTCTTCACTAAAAAAGTCTGCTCTTGTAGCTAAAACTTGTGCAAGCTTGATAAAACTTGCACCAAGAGTAATAATAGTATGTTTTAACTCTTTTGGTTTTAGAGGTTTTAAACCTAAAAAAGTATCTCTTTTTTTTATTACTAAGTATATAGTAAGTAAAAATTTAAAGACTTTATATACTCTTGAAACAGAGTATAGTTTTATGTTTTTAAAAAAATTTACTATTTTAATTCCTTTTTTAACTCTTCTAAATCATCTTTTGTAACAAGACCAAGTTCACTTATTGCTTCTTTTATACTCTTTTTTAGTTGTTCTTTAAACTCTTCATCTTGTTCTTTTCCTTTTTTCTCCAAAGATTCAATAAAACCTTTTATATCGCCTTTGTCGATTTTACCTTTTTCTTCTAGTTTTTTTAATTCATCTTCAACTTTATCTTTTAATAGTGCAGTTGCACCAAGTCCTGTATAAATTAACTCTTTTAACATTTTACATCCTTTTATTTAGTTTTACCATGGTCCTTGAAACCTATTTGGTTTATGTTCAAGTTTATTTACATGTTTTGTTTTTCTATTTTGAACTCTTTTTCTCCATCTATTATACGCTTTTTTACTTATTAGTGTTCGCATTTTATTTTTTATTTGATTTTCTGTTAAACCATATTGTAAATAAATAGCATCGAAAGTTGTTCTATCTTGCCATGCCATTTCAATAAGTCTATTTAAATCAAACTCTTGCATATCTTTATGCAGTTTTTTTTGTTTTAGTGCCAATTTCTCTTTTTTTGTTATCATTTTATTTTTCTTGAATTGTCCAAATTAGTTTATCTGTTGAAAATCCAAGTTTTTTGATTTTTGCTAAAATATTATCAATTGTCGTTTTTGGTAAAGTTGATGTTCTTGATAATATCCACAAATACTCTCTTGATGGAGTTCCAACAACTGCATATTTATAATCTTTATCTAAATCAATTATCCAATAGTCTCCATAAAATGGTCTAAAGAAACTAACTTTTAATTTACTATTTGCTTCATTTGTAGCATATGCTACACCTGTTGCACTTGTTTTTTTATTTGTATCTATTTTTTCACATCTATTTATAACTTTTAAAGTGTTGTCTTCATTTAAAGAGTATGTTGCTGTTACATTTTTACAATTTTTTTCAAAAAAGTGTTCATACCTTGCAATTTCATACCACTTACCCATATACTTTTGTATGTTTACACTCTCTTGTGTTGGTAAAGGTTCATGTTTTGAAGCACAACCTGAAAAAATAAAAACTGCTATAATCGTATAAAAAAGGTATTTCATTTTATCTCCTTATTTTAGTTATTATAGGAGTAAATTATGAATATTAGTATATAATTTTTGTAAATTCATAATTTTTATCAAATATTGTTTTAAAGGATATAAATGAAAATTGAGTCAAATAATAACTACAAAGAAAATCTTATAGCTCAAAATGATGTTAAATCTCAAGAGAGTTTTAAAAGTGCACTATTTGATGATTATGAAACTAAAAATTCTGATTTTTCCTATGAAAATATAGTAAACACACCTTTAAATAAAATTTCATCTCTTTATGAAAATAGTGAAGATATTAAAAAAGCAAAAAATTTAAAAATTGCAACAATGTTTTCTGATAATGAAATTTTGTCAAAAGCTTTGTATGATAAAGTGTATGAAATGAATTCAATAAATCAAAACAACTATCTTTTCAATATTATTCAAGATAAAATAGTATTTTTTAGTAGTGATAATACTACTATTGAAGATTTATTACAAAAAAGTGTTAAAGAAAGGTTAGCTTCAACTAGTACAAATAGTTTAGAGCAAGTTCCTTATGAGTATATTAATATTGTTTTAACTTATGCAAATTCTATTAGTTTTATAAACTCAATGACAAGTTCATATAAATCTTTGAGTAGTAGATATGATAAAGATGATAAATACTCAGTTTTTTATAATAATCACTATTTAGAATACAATTTTTTAATAGCAAGATTTAAAGAGTATGATAGACAAATAGAAAAATTACGTCAGCTTTGAAACTCTGTCATATAAGTTCGATAAAGCAAAGGCACAAGATTTTTTTGAAGTTTTTCATTTTTTCTTGATTGAATACTAACTGATTTAAAAAATTTATTCCAAAGTTTTTTAAACTTCTCTTCATCTTTTGATAAAGTAGGTTCTTCAAATGAAGCAACATTTTGTACACCAATAAATTCATCATTTTTAATAAATGCTAGCTTTCTATTTATATCATGTATTATATATTTTTGATTGTTTAATCTTTTATAGAAGTGTTTACCAAGAAAATAACAAAGATTATAATTACTTTCAAGTTTTGCATATAAAGTATTATCTTCAAGCTCTTCAAATCTTAGAAAACCAGTCATTTTATGGTTTGCACTAAATAGTTTTTTTTCTAAATTTTGAATATAAAATATTGAACTATTATTGATATTTTTTAACTGATTTATATCTTTAAATCCTATTATTATAAAGTTTAGTAAATGTAGTTCAAAATCTTCTTTGTCACACATAAATATATTTAATATAGTTTGAAAATGTTTAGAAGGGAAGTTTTGTTTTAGTGCTTTAAGTACTTTTTGGGATTTTACTTCATCTATTTTTATATGAAAAACTTCTTCAAGTATTAGTTCTTGAGGTATTTTAGATACTATTTTAGTAGGTTTTAATTTTTTATAATAAACTTCATAAACTAATGTTAAAAAACTTTCAAAACTTTTATCATATACTAAAATCATAATTCACCTGTTATTGCACTATAATCCATATCAAATAGTGATGGCTGAATTATCTTTTTTTTAGGTGGTTGGATAATTGCTTGTTTTATTGTATCTGTGGCAAAAGATACTTTACTATTATATTTGCCCTTGCAAGTTATAAAATATTGTGCTCTTTTTAGTGAGATTTTTAATTTTTTTAAATCATCAAAATCTAAACTTTTAAATCTTCTTGCTTTTAGTATTTTGAAAACACCTCTTACTCCAATACCTGGTATTCTAAGAAGTTCATCTTTACTAGCTTTGTTTATTTCCATTGGAAAGTAGTTTAAGTTTTGTAAAGCCCATGAAGTTTTTGGGTCTACTTCTTCATCTAAATTTGAAACTTCATCACTTAATATCTCATCATAAGTAAAATCATAAAATCTCAAAAGCCAATCAGCTTGATATAATCTATGCTCTCTTAATAAAGGTGGCTTATTTACTACTGATGGAAGGTTCTTATCGTCATTTACTGGAATATATGCACTATAATATACTCTTTTTAAAAGTGCTTTATCATATAAAACTGAACTAAGTTTTAAAATATCTTTATCACTTTCAGGTGTTGCACCAACTATTAATTGAGTACTCATTCCTATTGGTTTTATATCTTTTTCTAAGCTTATATCTCTTGCATATTTTAAAGGTTGTAAAATCTTTTGCTTAGTTTTATTTGGTGCTAGTAGTTTTAGTGATTTGTCACTTGGTAATTCAATATTTGAACTAACTCTATTTGCTAAAGCTACAACTTCACCAATTAGTCTATCATCAGCACCAGGAATTAGTTTCACATGGATATAACCATTAAAACGGTATTCAAATCTTAGTATTTTTAAAGCTCTTAATATCAAAAGCATAGTATGGTCTTCATTTTCTATAATTCCAGAACTTAAAAATAGACCTTCAATATAGTTTCTTTTATAAAAATTGATTGTAATATCTGCAAGTTGTCTAGGAGAAAATGCTGCTCTTTTTATATCATTGCTTTTTCTATTTATACAATATGCACAATCATATATACAAAAGTTAGTAAGCAGTACTTTTAGTAAAGATACACATCTTCCATCAGCTGTGAAAGTATGGCAAATACCACTATTGTGAGTTGCACCTAACTCTCCAGTTTTATGATTATTATCACTTCCACTAGAACTACAACTTACATCATACTTGGCACTATCTGCTAAAATTTGCATTTTCTCATAAATATCTTTTTTCATAATTATATTTTATAAAAATTTGGAATGAAACTAAAAAAATATTACACTTTGCAATGTATATTTTCAAGATACTCTTTTGCTATATTTAGATGGTTTTGAAGTTTATCTTTTGGCATCTTTTCAAGTAAAGAAATTTGCATTTTCATTCTTGGATTTTCTTTAAATAACTCTTGATATTTATATAAGAAGTTCCAATATAAAGCATCTAAAATAGCACACCAATTTTCTTTTTTTGAATAATCACTCATTTTTATTAGATAGTTTGAACTACAAATATATGGTTTTGTAGTAATAGTTCCACCATCACTATATCCACTCATTGCATATACATTACCTACCATTACCCAATCATAAGCATCAATAAAATTTTGCATAAAATATTTATATATTTCATTTGGATGTATCTGTAATAAAACAAAAATGTTTCCCAAAATCATAAGTCTTTCTATATGATGAGCATATGATGTTTTATTTACTTTTTTTATTACATCATCTAATATTGAGATTTTACTATTTGCTTTCAGTATTGCTTTGGGCATTGAATTAGTAAAGTTAAAAAAGTTAGAGTTTCTAAGTTTTACTCCATCATCTTGATAAATTCGAAGCATAAACTCTCTCCAACCTATTATTTGTCTAATAAATCCTTCTTTAGAATTATAAGCAACTGGTGCGTTTATAATAGTTTGTATTACATAATTTAAATCTAATATTCCAATATTTAAACTACTTGAAATATTTGAGTGAAATAGATATTCAAAACCCTCTTTTTTTGTTATGGCATCTTGATAATCACCAAACTTTTCAAATTTCTCTTTTATAAAGTAATCAAATTGAATTTTTGCTTCTTGAAAAGTGATAGGGTAATTAAAACTATCAATTTCTCCAACAGAAACAAACTTTTTACAATACTGCTTTGCTTCATTTATATAACTATTTTCAAAAGATAAAGTAGCAGGCATAAATATATCTTTTGGCAACTTTTTTCTATTAAGAGAATCAAAACTATATTTTCCAAATAAAGGTTTGCCTTTATTCATAAATATATTTAACTCTTTTCTTCTATTAATATAAAAACTATGCAAAAATTTACTTTTATCTTCAACATTTAAAAAATTAGGATTTTTAATAATATATATTTTTGTAAAGTTATTATGAATCTTCTTTTCTAAATAGTTATCAAAAACTTCATAAAAATATATATTTTCATCTTTGTATTTTTCTAAGTAACTTTCATCTTCATAATATTCAACATCAATACTATTTTTTAGTAAATATTGTTCATAAAACTTCATACTTGCTCTGTGCAATACTAACTTTTGAATATGAAATTTGTATTGAGTGAAAAATAGAGGCTCTTCTATTAGAAGAACCTTTTTATCTTTTAATATATCTATATTTTCAAATAGTTGATGTGGATAAATTAAAAAGTATTTCATAATTGTCTAATTATCTCAGCACTTGGTTTTGCAAAATAGTATCCTTGCGCATAATCAAGTCCAATACTTTTCAGTGTTGCAAGTTCATAAGGTGTTTCAACTCCTTCTGCTAGTATTTTTATATCATTTTCCATAGCAAGGATTCTTAGTGCTTTATATACAGAACGTTTCATCTCATCTTGGTCGATATTTGTTATGATATTTCTATCTACTTTTATAATATCTGGCTTCAAATCAATTATCATATTTAAAGATGAATATCCTTCTCCCACATCATCAAGTGCAATTAAAAAGCCTTGTTCTCTATAATAGTTTAAAATAGTTTTCAGGTGTTCAACATCTTTTATTTTCTGTGTTTCAACAACTTCAAAAACAATATTTTTAGGGTCAAATTCAAGTTGCTTTGCCCATTTTACAGTAGATGCAAGACAAAATTTCGGATCATAAATAGTTGTAGGAATAAAGTTTATAAATACTTTTGCATCAACTTTTTTTACAGCAGTTGTTTTTAAAGCATTTTCTCTACATAATCTATCAAAATTAAAATCCATATCATTTCTTGCAGACTTTTCAAATAGAACATCAGGATAAACCAAATCACCATTTGGCATAACTCCTCTTACAAGTGCTTCATAACCAAATATCTTTTCATTATGAATATCTATTATTGGCTGAAAGTGAGAAGTGATACTTTTATTTTCCAAAATATCAAAGAAAGTCTTGTCTTCTATGAAGTTTAGATATTTTTCCAAAGGTTTTGCATACAAAATTGTATTTAGTGAAAGTTTGTGCTTTTCATTTTCAATATAGACTTTTATCTCATTTAGCTCAAGTGTATTAAAATATAGTTTTATTGCATCAATATTCTCTTCAAAAAATAGTTTTGGATTCTCTTTTTCTATGGATATCATATTTTCAGATAATTTAGTTTCAAGTTTTAATTTATCAAAGAAAATTGATAGTTTTCTAGTTAACTCAGGAACAAGAGAAATAAAGTGAATATTACTTCTTTGTTGACATATACTAAATTTTTGTTTACATTTGCATTCCATATGAAAATCCTTTTATTATTATAAATAACAGTTTATAGGATTTTCATATAAGTTTGTAGGTATTTTTTATTCTTTTATTTTTACTTTACAACTAAGATTTGCTAATCCACAAGAGTACATACTACTTGATACAATTCCATCTACTTGTAGTTTTGCATACTCTTTAACATTTGATAAGTTTATTCCACCAGCAACTAATATTTTAGTATTTTTATTTATTTTATTTTTTTGTTCAATAATCTTTTTTGTAGTATCTAAATCCATCTTATCTAATTGTAATACATCAACTTTTTTTTCAAGTAATTTGATACTATCTTCATAAGTTTTTGATTCTACTACTACTTTTTTTTCTGGGAGTCTATTTTTGATTTTATTTATCTCTTCATAAAATTTTTCATCATTTTTATAAATAGTTCTATGATAATCAAAAAGTAAAATAGATTCACTAAGTCCTAATCTATGAGGAAGTGCACCTGCACATAAAATAGATTTTATACATAATCTTTTTGCAAAAGGAATAGTTTTTCTTGTTGTTAATAGCTCACAGTTTTTATTTACATCATTTATTTCATTTATCATATTATTTGTATATGTTGACATCTTGCAGCTATATTCAAGTAGCATTTGAGCTAATTTCATACTTTTTTGTATATCTTCGTAGCTACCTTTTATTTTTAAAATTGTTTCATCTTTTTTTATTTTAGTACCAGATGAAGCATTTTTTTTTACTTTGCATCCTAAAATTTCAGTAATTCTTGATGCTTCTTCACTACAAGAGACTAATATATCTTCTCTTGTAAATATTTCAGCAGTTACTTTTATATTTTTAGCATTTTGCATATGAGTTGTAAAATCAAAATATGGTAAATCCTCTTTTATATAGTTTTCCAACTCACTATCTGTTAAATTAAACATTCTTATCCTTATAAAGAAATAGTAGGCGTAAAAGCTTTTGTACTTACTCTTACTTTTGAACCAACTTCTAATATTTTTGCTTCATCTTCACTTAGCACAACTTCTACTAATTGTTGTCCTATTGATATAATTGCCACATAAATCACATCAACTTTAACAATATCTAAAAGTTCACCCTCAAATGAAAACTTTGCACTTCCTGATGTTTTTAGTAATACATCTTTTGCTTTTCCCTCTTTTATAACTAAGCCATTTTGCATAACAATAACTTTGTTACTTAGTCTATAAATCTCACTTGGGTCATGACTTACCATAATAGTAGTAGTTTTGAATTTTTTATGTAGTGTTAATATCTCATCTTGAAGTTTTGTTCTAATTGCAGGGTCTAGTGCAGATAAAGGCTCATCCATCAAAAGAAGTTTTGGTTTATTCATCAAAGCTCTACATAAACTAACTCTTTGTTTTTGTCCTCCACTTAAAGTTGTGACATTTCTATCTTTTAATTTTGTAAGTTCTGTAAGTTCTAGTAGTTCTAAAGCTAGTTCTTTATCTTTATTTACAAAAAGTAGATTTTCAATTACACTCATATTTGAAAATAGTGCATAATCTTGAAAAACAAAACCAATTTGTCTTTTTTGTACAGGAAGAAAGTGTTTATCATCTTGCCATACTTTTCCACTTACATTTATATTGCTAGTTGATTCTTCTAATCCAGCAAGTATTCGAAGTAGGGTAGTTTTACCACTTCCACTAAGACCTGTTAATGCTACAAAATCACCTTCATTTATCTGTAAATTTACATCAAGGTTCATTTTCCCTATTGAACCAATTAACTCTTTTTTTACATCAATTTTTATCATAAAAAACTCTTTTTTTGTTTTTGATTAAAAATGTATACGCTAAGAAGTACAAGAAAACTAATAACAAGCATAATTGCACTATAAATATGAGCACTTTTATAATCCATAATTTCAACAAATTCATAAATTGCAACCGATGCAACTTTTGTTTGCTCTGGAATACTTCCTCCAACCATTAAAACTACTCCAAACTCTCCAACTGTATGAGCAAAAGTAACAATCAAAGCTGTTAGTAGTGATGGTTTTATATTAGGAATAGCAACTTTTAAGACTGTTTGTGTTTTACTTTTTCCACTAATTAAACTAGCTTCAATCATATTTTTATTAAGACTTTCAAATCCACTTTGTAAAGGTTGAACCATGAAAGGTAGACTATAAATACAACTTGCTATTACTAATCCTGAAAAGTTAAAAACTAATTGTATGTCAAAATAATCTTGAAAAAATTGTCCTAAAAATGAGTTTTGAGATAGACTATACAAAATATAAAATCCTAAAACTGAAGGAGGCAAAACTAAAGGCAATGCTGTAATTGCTTCTAAAATTGGTTTAACTCTTGATTTTGTTTGAGATAAATACCAACTAAGAGGCATAGAGATAAGAAAAAGTATAATTGTAGTAATTAAAGCCAATTTAAAAGAGAGTATAAAAGGCTTAAACTCTATATTTGAAAGTAATTCAATCATATAACTACCTCTTTTATTGAAAGTTCACTTGCTTTAAAAATAGCATTTACATTATCATCTAATGCAAGATTCATTCTTTTTGCTGATTTTGAAGTGATAATACTTGTAAAGATAGTGTTTTTATGTTGTAATCTTATACTAGTAAGTAGTTTTCCAATCTCTAAATCCATAATTTTGCATGCAATAGAGTTAGCAAGGCTAATTTGACCTTGAAACTCTTTTGCTACTGCAATATTAGAAGCTTTTACTGTTAATATAACATTTGTACCAATACCAACATTATGTAAATCTAAACTCATCATAGATAATGTAATATCATAAAATTTAAACTCTACAATATTCAAATTATCTAATGTATCAATTTTAGATACAGTAGCTTCTAAATTATTCATGGTACTAAATATCCGAAATCTTCAAATATTTTTTTTGCTTTTTTACTTAAAATAAAGCTGTAAAAAGCACTTGCTTCACTATTTTTCTCAGCTTTTTTTAGTAAAACAATACCTTGATTTATTGGAGTATAAAGTTTACTATTTACTGTATACCAATTTATACCTTCTTTATACTCTTTCATTTTTGGTGAATATAAAGATGATTTTGCAATAAATCCTACATCAGCTGCTGTTAATGCATAAGTTACTGTTTGAGAAATTGATTCTGCATATATTAGTTTACTTTTTACACCTTCATAAACTTTTGCATTTTTCATAGCTTCAACACTAGCTGTACCATAAGGTGCAGTTTTTGGATTTGCTATTGCAATTTTTTTAAAGTTAGGATTTGTAATAAAGTTAATACCTTTAGTAAAATCTTGTTTTTTAGCACTTAAATATGCTAAAGACCCTTGTGCATAAACAAGTGGTCTTGTCACTGCTAAATCTTCTTTATATAAAGCATTTGGATACTTCATATTAGCAGCCATAAACACATCATATGGAGCACCATTTCTAATTTGTGCAGTTAACTTTCCACTGCTTGTTAGCGTTACATTTACTTTTGTATCTGGATAAAGCTTATTGAACTCTTTTTTCAAGTCGTCAATTGCATACGATACATTTGCCGCAACTGCAATGTTTAGTGTGCCTGCTAAAAGGCTACTTGCACAAATAATGCTACCAATAATAATCTTCTTTAACATTTGAACTCCTTATTTTCCAATCATAATATCTGATGATTTTATCACGGCAAAAACATTTTGCCCAACTTGTAAATCTAACTGTTTTGCAGCTTCTTTTGTAATAACTGAAGTAATAGTTTCATGGGTTGAAATCTCAAGTAAAACTTCGCAACTAACTTCACTGAAATTTAGTTTTTGAATTACTCCTTCAATTTTGTTTCTAGCACTTAGTCCTAGAAGTTCTGAAGTAGCTATCATTACGTTATTAGATTTAAAAATAGCGATAATCTCATCTTCTTTTTTTAAATCTAAAGTTTCAACACTATTTTTTGAAATATTAGAAACCATTTTTTGTTTACTTTTAGTTTCTAATGTAATAGTTGCATTAACATTATCTTCAACAACATTTACAATTTTTACTGCCAATTGATTTCTTGCACTAATTTGCATCGAGAACCTTTTTAATGATTTTAAACTTCCTGTATTAAAATCTGTAAGATTTGTAAGTTTTTCTAGAAATTTTTTGTGTTCACTTTGTAGTATAGAATATGTTTGAATAAGGTTTTTACCATATTCAGTAAGTATAGCTCCACCACCACCTTTTCCCCCAGTTTCTTTTTTTACTACAATTTTTGGACAAAGGTTATTAATACTATCAACTGCTTCCCATGCTGTTTTATAGCTCATTGGCACAAGTTTTGCTGCTTTACTAATAGAACCTTCTTTTTCTATTGCTTGTAAAAGTTTAATTCTTTTTTCCAATAAAAATGGAATATCAGAATTTAAAAGTGTAAGTGTAGATTCAAACTGCATATGTTTCCTTATATACTGTATTATATAACGATAAAAATCTTAACGTTATATACCTTAATATATAATGAAAATAAAAATAGAAGTTGTATAAAATCTAATCTTTTTAAAGATTAGATTTTAAAAGGAAGAGTTATCGTGATTTCAGCACCTTCAAGTTGTTCATCATTGTATTCAAATTGACAATTTCGTGCTTTTATTTTTCCATACATTGAATCATTTACAATTTTGTAAGTAATATTAAGTCCTAATCCAATGCCATTTGCTTTATGTTTTGTAGTAAAATATGGTTCAAATATTTTATTTATATGTTCTGTTTTTATTCCGCCTGCATTATCTTTTAAAACAATATCTATTAAATTGTTTTTATTAATATATGTATCTATAAAAATATATTTTTTTGTATCTATTTTATCTAGTGCATCTTTTGAGTTTTGAATTAGGTTTACTAAAGCTTGAACTAAACTATTAGGAAGATTAACAAGCTCAATAGAGTCATCTAAATTTGTAATAACATTTATATTATTCTCTGTTATTAGATGTTCTCTTGTATCTATTGTTTTATGAACTATATCAGATAAGTTGAATTTTGCAAGTGTATCTTTATATGAATATTCTCTAAAATTATCTATCATTTCAGATAAAGATTGTGTAGTTTTCATTATACTTTCTGTTGACCTTGCAACTTCTTCTTCTTTTGATATTCCTAATTCTATATTTAGTTTTATTCCAGAAGCCAAAGTAGAGATTAAAGATAATGGTTGTCTCCATTGATGTGCAATATTTCCTATCATCTCACCTAATGCTGCCATTTTACTTTGTTCTATTAGTTCTAGTTGTTGTTTTTGAATTTGCTCTTTTAACTCTATTTCTTTTTGTAAAGCTTTATATAAATTATCATTTACTGCTTCAAGTTGTTTGTTTTTTATGATTACTTCTATATAAAGATTTAACTTATTTATTAATTGATGATTTTCAATTGGTTTTGTAAGATAATCTATTGCTCCAATTTGAAAACCTTTTTGTTGAAACTCCTCTTCTTTAAAAGCAGCAGTTAAAAAAATGATTGGAATATTTTGTGTTTTTGGATTGCTTTTTAGATATTTTGCTGTATCAAAACCATCAAGTCCTGGCATTTGAATATCTAATATAATAATATCAATTTCTTCTTTATATGTTATTTTTAGAGCATCTTCACCATTTGATGCTAATATTAAATGTACATTTTCCAAATATTCTTGGATTAAATATTGTAAAGATACACGGTTTGCTTCTATATCATCAACAGCTAAAATTTTAATTTCTCTCATATCTTCCTCTTATATATTTTATTACTTTTATCAATTGTTAAAAATTTATCATGATTTTCTAGTGATTCACTCTCTCCCAGAACTAAAAAACCATAATTATCTAATGACTTATCAAATAGTGAAAAAATGTTGTCTTTTAAATCTTTATCAAAATAAATAATTACATTTCTACAAAAAATCAACTGAAAATCATTGATTTTACTATCTTCTACTAAGTTATGCCTAAAAAATAGAATTCTCTCTTTTATCTCTTCTTTAATTTGTACAAAATCGACAAAATCTTTAAAGTATTTACTGAAACTTTCACTACCATCTGCTTGATAATAATTTTTTAAGAACTGTTTATAATTACTTTTTGAATAGATACCATTTGTTGCGTTTCTTAAAATAACTTCATTTAAATCTGTTGCATAAATAAGGCTTCTATCTAATAATCCTAGCTCTTTTAGAAATATTGCAATAGAGTAGGGCTCTTCACCACTACTACAACCTGCACACCATACTTTTATATCTAAAAAACTATCAAGCTTTGGTAAAATCTCTTCTCTTAACTTTTTAAATACTTCAGGGTTCCTAAAAAAGGTAGTTACATTTACTGATATATTTAAAAATAGGTCTTTGAATATATTTTTATTTCTTAAAATAATATTTTGAAATTCTAAAAAACTTTTAGGTTTTAATGTACTGTAAAAGAGTTTCACTCTTCTACTAATGTGTTCTAAATTATATCCAGTGTAATCATATCCATATTTATCATATATTTTATTTAGTAGGCCTTCTAAATCCTCTTTTGTAAATAAATCGCTATTTAAAAAGTAATTTATATGATTACTTATTTCATCTATTTTTAAAATATAATCATAATTTTTTGTTTTTATAGCATTTTCTAACATCTGTTTTGCTTCACACTCTGCTGGATCTTCTATTAAAACAGTTGTTCTATTTTGTTGAAGTAGTTTTAGACTATCGCTTCCATCTGCACCATATCCACAAACTAAAACAGCCAATAAATTATTTCTATACTCATTTGATAAACTCTCAAATGTAGTACTAATAGATGGTCTTGAAAAGTTTCTTTTCTCTTCGTTTGTTAAAAATATAAATCCACCTGCAATAATCATATGTTTTCCAGGAGGTGCTGTGTATATTGTTCTTGGTTCAATGCACATATCTGAAGTTGCTTCTACAACTTTATAGTATTTTGTTTTTGATTGTAAAATACAACTTAAACTACTTCTCTCATCACTTTTATGATGCATTATAATAAAAACTGAGATATTAGAAGGTGGAAGATTCTCAATTATTTTAATAAATTTTTTTAGACTTCCAGCACTTCCTGCAAGTGCTAAATACTCTAAGTTTAATGTCTTTAGTTTATCCACATGTTTTTTTACTAATTTTACAGTAAATCCCAAATCCATCAAATAGCTTTTTAGTGTATTTTCATTTGTTATGATTTTTAGATTGTATTTTATTTTTTGTAAAGCAATTACAATTGAATCTGGAATACATTGGATATTTAAGAAGTTTATTTCTATTAATTCATTTGTATTTAATAAATCAAGTAGAAAAGAGATTTGTTCTTTCTTTTCTACTTCTTGTACTATAATTTTTAATATATCTGCAGTTTTATGAAAAACTATTTTTTTCATTTATGTTTTTTATTACTCCATAATTTAATTAAATTAGCTAAAATATTTATATCAATAGGTTTAGATAAATAATCATCAGCTCCTAACTTGATACATTTTTCTCTATCATCTTTCATGGCTTTTGCAGTTACAGCGATAATTGGAATATTTTTGATTTTTTCATTTTCTCTAATTTTTTCCATCGCTTCATAACCATCCATTACTGGCATCATTATATCCATCAATACTAAATCAACTTGATTTTTATCTAAGAAGTCTAAGGCTTCTTGACCATTAAAAGCTGTAAATGTAGTTGCATTGAACTCTTTTAATGCAGCATCTAATACAAAAATATTTTTTATATCATCATCTACAATTAAGACTTTTTTATCACTTAAATCTACATCTTTAAATATCTCTTTTGTCTCTTCTTTCTCTTCTTCTCTATGTAAGAAAAGATTTATTTCATTTAGTATTCTTTCATTTGAATTTGCTGTTTTTACAATAATACTATTACTATACTCTTGAAGTCTAACTTTCTCTTCTTTTGTTAAATCTTTTGCAGTATAGATAATAATAGGAAGTTTTGGATGTTTATTTTTTATAAATTCACATACTTCTTGACCTGTTCCATCCATCAAACTTAAATCAACTACAACTGTATCATACTTCTCTGTTTTTAATTCATCTATTGCATCTTGTGCACTATTTACAGCAGTGATTTTAACATCATCTGTACCAATTAGCTCTATTAGTGCTTCTTTTTGTATATCATTGTCTTCTACAATAAGTAAGTCTTTTATCTCTTTTTTGTTGATATTTTCTATTGAATTAATAACATTATTAATATCACCATCTAAAACAGGTTTTTGTAAATAACCAATTGCACCAAGTTTTAATGTTTCGCTATTTTTATCTTTTGAAGAGATAATATGTACAGGAATATTTTTTGTTGCTTGTTTTGATTTTAACTCTTTTAATACTTCGATACCATCCATATCAGGAAGAGTTAAATCAAGCATAATACCTTTTATATTATATTTTTTAACCAGTTCTAATCCTGTTGATGCATTAAGTGCAATAAGTCCATAGTTACCACTTTTTTTAATCTCTTCATATACAATTGAAGAGAATACTTCATCATCATCAATAATTAAAAATGCTTCTTTTGTATTATCTAAATGTTTTCTATCATCAACTACTATCTCTTCTTGCTCTTCAAATGATAAAGAAGGTTTACTTACAAAATTACTTTTTTCTTCTATATCTTCTTCTATGTGATGTTCATCACTTTTATTTAAATTAGGTAAATCAATACTAAATTTACTACCTTTATTCTCTTTAGATTCTAAAGAGATATATCCACCAAGAAGTTTACTTAACTCTCTTGAAATAGATAATCCAAGTCCAGTTCCACCATATTGTCTACTTGTACTTCCATCAGCTTGAGTAAATGCTTTGAAAATAAGTTCTTGTTTATCTTCTGGTATTCCAATTCCAGTATCTTGAACACTTATACAAAAATCTTTTGTCAAATCTTTAGAAGGAGCTATACTTAAAGTAATAGTTCCATTTTTTGTAAATTTTAATGAGTTAGAAATAAGATTTCTAATGATTTGTGAGATTCTATCTTTATCATTATAAATTGGCGCATTATAAGTGTCTTCTATTTCAAGTTTAATGCCTTTTTCAATTGCTGTGTAGTTAAAAATCTCTTTCATTTGTTCTAATAAATCAATACTATTAAATTTATCAACTATTAGTTCCATTTTCCCTGATTCTACTTTTGATAAATCTAAAATATCATTTATTAGTCTTAATAACTCATTTCCAGATTCAAATATAGTTTTGGCTTTTTTAATATCATCATCACTTAAAGTTTTTTTGCTATTTTTTTGAAGTAGAGAAGATAATAATATTATTGAATTTAATGGTGTTCTTAATTCATGTGACATATTTGCTAAAAATTCAGATTTATATTTTCCTGATTGCTCTAACTCTTTTGCTTTTTGTTCAATCTCTTTTTTTGTATCTTCTAAAAGTCTGTTTTGTTCTTTTAGATTTTGTTCTGAGATTTTTAATTGTTGTTGTTGCTCTTCCATATTAGCATTTGCTTCTTCTAATTGCTGTTGTTGCTCTTCTAAGTTAGCATTTGCTTCTTCTAGTTGTTGCTGTTGCTCTTCCATATTAGCATTTGCTTCTTCTAGTTTTATTTGGTTGATTTCTAGTTCTGCATTTGCTTTTTTTGTCTCTTCTAAAAGCTCTTTTACTTTTTTGTTTTTAATTGCACTTGATATTGCAATACAAATAGTTCTATTAATATTATCAAAGAAATCTAATATCTTTTTGTCAAAAGAAGTAAATGAACCAATTTCAATAACACCAAATATCTCTTTATTATAAATAAGAGGGAAAGTATATGTATTAAAAGAACTTTGTGTTGTTGTTCCTGTTGTTATTAAAGATTCATCTTTTTTAATATTTGTTAAAAGTATTGGTTTTTTTTGAAATGCAACTTGACCAATAATCCCCTCTTTTAAGTCAAATTCATTTGATAGCTCATCTCTTCTTACATGGGCAAAACTAGAGTATTCTCTTAACTTTTTATCATTTTCATTATAAATATAAAGTACTGCAACACCTGCATTTACATAATTACTTATAAAGTTTATAGATTCATCAGTAACAGCTTTTAAATCTTTTAAATTGATTAGAATTTGATTTAGTTGATTAACCCCATCTTTTATCCAAGTCTCTATTTCTACTTTTTTTATATTTTCTTGCGTTCTAACAATCCCTTTGTTTACGGCTTTACTCATCAATCCAATTTCATCTTTTGAATTAATCTCTAAAAGTTTTACTTCATCTGATTCTCTATTTAAGAATTTAAAGAATGTTAGTAATCCATCTTGAAATTTATTCAAAGAGTTAATTATATATTTTTGAATAACCAAATAAAGAATTAAAGATACAACCAATAAAGTAATTAAACTTATAATTAATAATGTTCTTTTTAACTCTTCTGGTGTTTTTAAAACTTCCTTTAAATCAACTTGAGATACAACTGCCCAAGATAAGTTTTTATTGATATTAAAATGTGTGTATGAAGATAGAACTTCTTTACCTCTAAAATCAATATTTGTTTTTGTATCAGTAAAACCTTTAAATGCTTCTTCTACTGGAAGAGTATTTATAAATCCAACTTTAGGATTTTTAAGTGAAGCTTCAAGTGAGTGAGTTGTAGGTGCTAGAAAACTATTACTTCTCATTAAGTGATCTTTTCCTACTAAATAATCTTCATGTGTTGTTGCATATCCTGCTCTAAAATTCATAATATCTTCAATACTACTTAATTTTAGTTTTAAAACAACAACTGCTTTAAACTCTCCATCTATATAAATAGGTGAAGCTAAAAACATTGCAGGACCATAATCATTTGGAGCATATTTATGCACATCACTATATACAATTTTTCTTGTATCTTTTACTTCTTTCCAGATTTTACCCAATGTTGAATCTGTAAGTGTACCTGTTGCTAGATTTTCTCCATAATCAGATAATTTTTTATATGTATAAAATACATGTCCATATTTAGAAACTAAAATAACATCACTAAATGGATAAGTATTTGTATAGTCTTTATAAAAACTATCCCATTTTGGAAGTGCTTGTTTTATCTTTTTGTTATCAATTGGAAACTTCTCAAATTTATCATAGCCTATTTGTTTATGTAAATTTTCAAATTCAACAGTTAAATTTTTAACAAATGGTGTATCCGAAAGAAGATTTACTTGCTTTGTATATAATTTAAAAAGTTCTTGTAATTGTCTAACTTTTGAATCTCTTGTTGCTGTTAATGCTTTGTATTTTTGTTCAATTAGAGTGTTTTCTGCTTCTTTTATAGAAATAACACCTAAAATTGTTGATAGAAAAATCAAAGAAAATATTGAGAGTATAAAAAGTTTAATTTTGATTGATAAGTTTTTCATCTAGCCTCTTTTAATTTAATTAGTACTATTTTATCATTATGTTACTTTATGTTTTTAAAAATAGATTTATATTTAATTTATAAACTAAAATTCAACAGTGCATATATTAATTTTCAAATCAGAAAGATTTAGATATAATCGCGATAGCTTACAAATTGGAGTATATTTTATATGGTACAAATAGTTAATTTGAAGAAAGCTTTTGGAGCAAGAGTTTTATTTCAAGATATAAATTTAAAATTTGATACAGGGAAAAGATATGGACTTATCGGTGCAAATGGTGCTGGTAAAACAACTTTCCTTAAAATTCTTTCTGGACAAGAAGATGCAACAGAAGGTGAAGTACAAATTCAAAATGGTAAAAAAGTAGGGGTTCTTTCACAAAATCAATTTGCATATGAAGAATACTCTATTTTTGATACAGTACTTTTAGGTAACAAAAGACTTTATGATGCAATAAAAGAGAAAGAAAAACTTTATATGAGTGAAGAGTTTACTGATGAAGTAAACCAAAGACTAGGTGAATTAGAAATAATTAGTGTTGAAGAAGACCCAACATATGAATATGATGTTAAAATTACTAGAATATTAGAAGATTTAGGTTTCCCAGCTTCTCAACACCAAGATTTAATGAGTTCTTTAACGGGTGGAGATAAATTTAAAGTTTTATTAGCACAAGTATTATATCCAAAACCTGATATTTTATTTCTAGATGAGCCTACAAATAACCTTGACATTGAAACAATTGGTTGGTTAGAAAATCAACTTCAACACCACGATGGTACTATGGTTGTTATCTCTCACGATAGACACTTCTTAAATGCAGTATGTACTCATATTTTAGATGTTGATTATAAACAAATTAGAGAGTTTACTGGTAATTATGATGATTGGTATATCGCATCAACTGTTATTGCAAAACAACAAGCAGCTGATAGAGATAAGAAATTAAAAGAAAAAGATGAGTTAGAAAAATTCATCGCTAGATTTAGTGCAAATGCATCAAAAGCAAAACAAGCAACTTCAAGACAAAAACAACTTGATAAATTAGATATTAGTTCTATTCAATTATCAAGTAGAAGAGACCCTTCTATTATTTTTAAACAAAAAAGAGAAGTTGGTAAAGAGCTTTTAAGTGTAAAAAATATCTCTAAATCTTATGATGAGCATGTTGTATTAAAAGATATCTCTTTTACAGTTGAAAAAGATGACAAAATTGCACTTATTGGACCAAATGGTATTGGTAAAACTACTTTATGTGAGATTATTGTAGAAAATCTGAAACCAGATAGTGGAGAAATTCACTGGGGTGCAACTATTCAAAATGGATATTTTCCACAAAATGCTACTGATATTATTAAAGGTGATGTAACTTTATATGATTGGTTAAGAAACTTTGATAAAGAAGCAGATATTAATGAAATTAGAAACTGTTTAGGAAGAATGTTATTTAACGGTCAAGAGCAAGAGAAAAAAGTTGAGTCTTGTTCTGGGGGTGAAAAACATAGAATGTGGCTTTCAAAAATAATGTTAGAGCAACCTAACTTTATGGTATTAGATGAGCCTACAAACCACTTAGACTTAGAAGCAATTATTGCTTTAGGTGAAGCATTACATGAGTATCCAGGTTCTGTAATTTGTGTATCACACGATAGGGAATTATTAGATGCTTATGCAAATAGAATTTTTGCAATTCAACCAGATGGAACAATTTTAGATTTCAAAGGTACTTATGAAGAGTACATTGAATTTAAACAAAACAATGCATAAGTAGAAACTTTTCTACTTATGTGAAACTATTTATAAAAAAGAAGAAGTCTACTTACTTTTAGTAGACATCATTCTTATCTCTTTTCTTTTTATTGCATCATTATATCTTCGTTTATCATCTTCTGTTACAAGTTCAATTTGTGGAACTTTCATTACATTCCCATCCTCATCAACTGCAACCATTGTAAAGTAACAAACATTTGTATTTTTAATAGAGTTATCTCTTGTATCTTCTGAAATTACTTTTATTCCTATTTCCATAGAAGTTCTTCCTGTATAATTTACACTTGCATGAAAAGTAACAAGTGAACCAACTTTAATAGGATTTTTAAATAATACCATATCAACAGAAAGTGTTACAGCATGATATCCTGTATATTTAGAAGCACAAGCATATGCTACTTGGTCTAGCATTTTTAATATTTCACCACCATGTACATTTTTCCCTGTAAAATTTGCTTTTTCAGGAGTCATTAACATAGTCATTGTTAAAGATTTTTCTCTTTTAACATTATTATTCATTTCTAACCTTTTCTAAATCTTTTCATATTTATTATAAAATAAAATTGTAGCATCAAAGTAGGATTTTAAATAGTTATAAAAAAATAGAGAAAAAAATAAAAAAAAGTAACAAAAGGTTAATTTATTAACTTTTTTTTTGTAAGCTTTCTCTAAACTTTCTTCTTTTTATTGCTTCTTGATATCTCTTTTTCTCTTTTTGTGTTATAGGAGTATATTTAGGCACTGGTTTTGGTTTCATATTTTCATCAACTGAAATCATTGTAAAATAGCAAGTATTTGTATGAGATTTTTCTTTTGTTTTTACATCTGTTGAAACTACTTTAATTCCTATTTCCATAGATGTAGTTCCTGTATAGTTTATTTTTGCTTTGAAAGTCACGAGTGAACCAACTTTAATTGGACTTTTAAAAAGTACCAAATCAGAAGAGAGAGTTACAACATAAGTTTTACAATATTGTGCAGCACAAGCATATGCCACTTGGTCTAAAAGTTTTAATATCTCTCCACCATGTACATTAACTCCCGAGAAGTTAGCCATTGATGGAGTCATTAGCATTGAAAGTTTAATTTTTGTTGGTAATTCTCTTCTTTTTTTCTTCATATAAAATTCCTTTATATCATTTCGTTCATTTCTTCTTCTGTTAAAGTTGCAACTCCTAAAGTAATAGCTTTTTCATATTTACTTCCTGCATCTTCACCATAAATAACATAATCAGTTTTTTTAGAAACACTAGAACTAACTTTCGCTCCAAGAGTCTCTAATTTTTTCTTAATAACACCTCTACTTACACTCATAGTTCCTGTAAGAACTACGGTTTTTCCTTTAAAGGCATTTTCGTCTATTTCTACTTTCTCTTCAACTTTTGGTTCAATAATTTCAATTAGTTTTGTAACTAATTGTCTATTTACTCTCATAAACTCTACAAATGAGTTTGCCATTTGTTCACCAATACCATCAAGATTTACTAATGAATCAAAATCAATATTTATTACATCAAGTCCAAACTCTAAACAGATTTGTTTAGAAGCAACTTCTCCAATATGCTCAATACCTAAAGCATTGATAACTCTGTGAAGTTCTGTTCCTTTTGTATTTTTTATTGCATTTAATAAATTATTGATTTTTTTCTCTTTAAATCCTTCTAATTCTTCTAAATCTTCATACTTTAATGAATATAAATCTAATATATCAAATATTTTTTTCTTTTCAACAAGAAGTTCAACTATTTTGATTCCAAGACCATCAATGTTCATACAATTTTTTGAAGCAAAATATATAATTGAATTAGTAACAATACTAGGACAATCTAAATTTTGGCATTTTATTAAAGTACCTTCATCAAGTAATTCACTATCACATTTAGGACAATTTGTTGGTCTTTGTACCTCTTTTTGTGTGCCATCTCTTCTATCATGAAATACTTTTGTTATCTTTGGAATAATATCTCCACTTTTAATAATAATAACTTCATCATTTATTCTTAAATCTAATCTAGCTATTTCATCAAAGTTATGCAAACTTGCTCTTTCAACAGTTGAACCATCAATAAGTGTAGGCTCAACAGCAGCAACTGGAGTTATTACACCTGTTCTTCCAACTTGAAGAATAATATCTTTTATTTTAGTTGTTTTTTCAACAGCAGGAAATTTATACGCACAAGACCATTTTGGAACTTTTACTGTATATCCTAACTCTTCTTGTGTCTCTATATCATCTATTTTTATTACCATTCCATCAAGCATCATCTCAATACTATCTCTTGAGGCAATTATTTCATGGTATAACTCTTCTATCTCTTTTACATTATTACAAACTCTTTGTAAAGGAGGTTTTACAAAACCTAAAGAGTAGATATATTCCATTAATTTACTATTTTTTGTAGGGTTTAAACTATTTTGTCCAACACCCCAAACATTGAAAAATAGTTTTCTTTTTGCTGTGATATTAGGGTTTAATTGTCTTAAACTTCCTGATGCTGCATTTCTAGGGTTTGCAAATAGTGCTTCATTATTTTGTAATCTTTGCTCATTTATTTTTTCAAAATCTTTTTTTCTGATTACAATTTCACCACGAATTTCAATAAGGGATTTTTCTTCTATTTGAAGTGGAATAGAGTGAATAGTTTTCACATTATTTGTAACATCTTCTCCTACTGTTCCATCACCTCTTGTAATTGCTTGTTTTAGTACACCATTTTCATAAATTAAGTTTAAACTTGCCCCATCAAACTTTGGTTCGCAATAATATTCAAGTTTATTATTTACTTTTTTTGCTCTATTTATCCAATCTTCAAGTTCTTGAGTATTAAAAACATCTTCTTGTGACCACATTCTACTTAAGTGATTTGCTTTTGCAAAACCTTCAAGTACAACACCTCCAACTCTTTTATTTGGAGAATTTGGATGTGAGTCTTGTGGATAAGTTTGTTCATATGCCAAACAAGCTCTTGCTAATTTATCATACTCTTCATCAGTTGCAATAGGATTATCCTCAACATAATAAGCATGAGCCCAGTTTATAAGTGTTTGTATATTTTTATTATATTCATCTTTAGTAAAAATTTCTGTCATTAAATATTCTTTCTTGTATAAATTTTTAAATAATGATTATATCAAAAAAATTTATACAACCTTTTGAAGTATATCTACTCTAAAAGGTTTTAATAATGTAATTTCATCACCATTATTATAACTATCAAATTTCTCTTTGATTTTTGATTTTAACTCATTTGAAATAGAAACTTCATTATAAGTTACATTCATCTGTTTTTTTTCAAAATCATTAAAGTTTTCATAATAGACTTCTGTTTGAAAAAATATCTCTTTAAATAGTTTAAATTGATTTGATTCAACGCTACTTTTTATAGCTTCAAAGGCTTTTTTTCTTACTTCTTCTTCATTATGAAACATAGCTACAAGTTCATTTTGCAATCCTTGATGTAAAGGTTCACTTATATAAGCTATACCATTTGGTTTAAGAACTCTTTTTATCTCTTCAAGTGCTTTAGTCATCAACTCAACTGGTATATGGTGAAAAGATTTAAACATAAAAACAATGTCAATACTATTATCTTCAACATCAATGTTTTCTGCTCCACAAAGTTTAAACTCAATATTTTTTTCATTTAATGCCAAGTTTAATTTATGTTGGTGCTCATCAACTTCACAGGCAATTACTTTTCTATTCTCCCCATTATTTGCAATATCTCGAGTCATAACAGCTTTTCCACAGCCAAGTTCTAATATTGTTTTATTGTCTAAATTCAGTGTTTGAATTAAATAATTTTCATTTAGTGTTTGTGTAATATTATCTTCAAGTAGTTTCATTCCCATCCTTTTTATAATAAGTAAAAATTATACTAAATATTTATAATTTAATAATAAAAAAAATAATTTACATTTGATTTAAGCATTTTTCTAAAATATTTTAATTAATATATTATATATTTTAAAAAGAGGGTTATTATGGTTTTAGATTACAAAGAATTAGAAGATTTAAATAGATATAAAGTTATGTCAGATACTGTTGTTCCAAGACCAATTGCATGGATTGTAACAGAAGATGAAGGAGTGATAAACGCAGCACCTTTTTCATATTTTATTCCAATTTCTAGTAATCCAGCAACTTTAATTGTTTCAATTGGTCAAAAAGAGCTAGGAGTTCCAAAAGATACTTTGGCAAATATACTAAAAACAAAAAAAGCAACAATATGTTTTGTAAATAAAGACAATATTCAAGAAGTTAAAAATTCAGCACTTGCATTAGAAAAAAATGAGAGTGAAATAGAAAAGTTTGAAATTGATGTGCAAAAAGTACTTGAAGATTATCCAGCAATGATTAGTTCTTCTCAAACTGCACTTTTTTGTGAGTATTATGGACAAGTTGATATTCCAGGAAAAACAACACCTTTAATTTTAGAGATAAAAAAACAGTTTATTGAAGATGATAGAATTGATGAAAAATTTCATGTATATGTTGATAATGTAGGAAGAAGTGGCGCTTATTTTAAAGCAATGGTTGATTTATAAATAAAGTAGAGTAGAAAGCTTAAAAGCTTTCCCACTCATTATCATCTTTTTGTTCGACGATTATATTATTTTTTGGTTTTTGAACGATAGGTTCTTCTTTTTGTTTTACAACTTTGTCATTTTTTGTAGTTGTTGTCTCTTTTCCATTAAACTCATTTTTATGTACATTTTTAACAATTTGAATTGCTATATTATTTGTCTCTATTGCAATTGAGTTTGTTTTTTCTGCTACTGCTGCATTTCCTTGTGTTACTTTATCTAGTTGATTTACAGCTTCAGATATTTGAGTCATACCTACTGTTTGCTCTTTTGCTGCATTTGATACATCATCTATTAAATTGTTTGTTATTTCAATTTTATTTTCTAATGTATTAAATCCTTCAATCATTTTATTACTTGCAACTTTTCCATTATTTGCTTTTATAGTTGCACTTTCCACAAGCTCTTTTATCTCTTTAGCAGCTTCTGCACTTCTATTTGCTAGATTTCTAACTTCTGCTGCTACAACTGCAAAACCTTTTCCAGCTTCACCTGCTGTTGCTGCTTCAACCGCTGCATTAAGAGAAAGAATATTTGTTTGGAATGCAATTTTATCAATTACTGTAATTGCTTCATTTATATTATTAACAGTTGTATTAATTTCTTCCATTGCCATAACTGTATCATTTGCTAGTTTTTTACCTTCTTGTGCAGAGCTTTTTGTTTGAGTAGATATATTTAACATCTCTTGTGATTTTTCACTAGTTTGTAATATATTACTTGTAATTTCTTCTATTGAAGCTGCTGTTTCTTCAAGTGATGCAGCTTGTTCATTTGCATTGTTATTTAGATTATTTACATTTTTTGTTAGATTTGTTGCACTATCTTTTAGTATAATCCCATCTTTTTGACTATCCACTAAAAGTTGTGTTAGCATTTGATTTACATCTATTAGTTTTTCTCCTATAACACCTGCATTTTGCTTATCTAATACTTCTGTAAAATCTCTTTTTGCATATTTTTCTAAAATATGACTAATATTATTTATATTTGCACCAACTAATTTTTCTAAATTATCTAGCATATTATTAAATAATTTTTTTAATTCATTTAATGTACCAGTAGAACAGCTCTTTTCAATTCTTTTATTTAAGTATCCTTTACTAACATTATTTACTGTTTCATTTACATCTGTTAATAAAATATTCTCTTCTTCTATTGTTTTTTTGATTTTTTCTACATTTGAGTTTATATCTTGTGCCATTTGACCAAATTCATCATTTGAAACTAGATTTATATGTTTTGTATCTTTTGCTTCTTTGTTTAGATATTTAAAAAATTGATTTAATCCTATTGATATTGTTGATAGATTAGTTTTTAATCTTTTTACATTAAATAAGATTACAACAGAAATTAGTAATATTCCTATAATTGAAGCAATTACTGAAAAATAAGTAATATTATGCGCATCTTCAAGATATTCATCTTCTGGAATATTAACAAAAACAGCCCAGTTATAATCAATATTTTTTATATCAAATGGTTTTGAATAATAATATGATTTTAATCCATTTCTTGCAGTTGTTACAAAAGAGTGGTCTTTTAAATCTTTAATATTATTAATGGCAACAATATAATTGTTATCATTATTTGTATAATCTTGTAGATGTTTTGAAACTAATCCTTTCTCAGGATGTCCTATTATTATTCCTGATTGATTAACTAAAAAAGCATACCCATTTTCATATACTTTAATTTCTTGTGTGATTTTTGATAAGTTATCTAATCTTATTTCTCCTCCTAATATACCAATAACTTCCCCTTGCTTAAATAATGGTATTGATAAAGTAATTAGTAGAGTTTTTATTCCATCTACATCATGATAGTAAGGATCTGTAATATATGGTTTTTTATTTTCAACTGCTTTTTTTATCCATACATTATCTTCATTATATTTTTCAGCTTTTTGGATTTTAATTTGATTATTAATATTTATAATATAAGGATTAAATTCTCCATTATCTAAATACCATTCATCTTTTATTTTATGATTACTATTTGATTTCGTATTAAAAAGAACACCTTGTTTTTTAAAAGACCACCATAACCCTAATATGTTTTCATTATCAAGCAAGATTTTTTTAAGTTTTTCAACAGTATGTATTTCATCTAATCTAACACCTTGATTTATTGCTGCTTGAAAATCAGAATAAAAAGTATTAATAACACTTGTTGTTGAATCAATTCTTCCTTTAAAATCTAAAGCAAATGTTTCTGCTTTTTGTTTTACATACATTTTTGCACTTGTTTGTGCTGAATTAACTGACATTTTAGAAATAAAAAATAGAGTTACCGAAAAAACGATAATTACTGCTAGTAAAATTTTTACTAATAGTTTGTTTCCAAAACTTTTCACTTATATCCTTTTTATAAAATTTAAAAGATTATAGTAAAAAAAAGTACTATAAATGTGTCAGAACTTAAATTAATATTAAAATTTAAATTAATTTTTTATGACAAAGATAGTAAGAAAGTGTATAAAATAGCGGGGAGAGCGAGAAGCCTAAAAGCTTTCCCACTCATCGTCATCACTTGCTTGTGATTTGAAAGTTTGTTCTTTTTTTGGAGTTGAAGCAGTTTTTACTTCAGTTTTTTTATAAGAAAATGTATCTTCATTATCTTTTTTAGTTGATGCTCTTACTTCTTGTTTAGGTTGTTTTGCAACTGAACCTTTCCCTTCGAAGTTATTTTTATCAACATTTTCAACAACTTTAAATGCAACTGCATTAGTCTCTTGAGCAATGCTATTTGTTTTTTCTGCAATTGCTGCATTTTCTTGAGTAAATTTATCTAGTTGACCAACTGCATCTGAGATTTGAGTCATACCAATACTTTGCTCTTTTGCTGCATTAGTAACATCATCAATTAATTTACTTGTACTTAAAATTTTACTTTCAAGTTGTGTAAATCCTTCAATCATTTTATTACTAATCTCTTTACCACTATTTGTTTTAAGTGTAGCATTTTCAACTAAAGCTTTTATCTCTCTCGCTGCTTCTGCACTTCTTGAAGCAAGATTTCTTACTTCTTGTGCAACTACTGCAAATCCTTTTCCAGCTTCACCAGCTGTTGCTGCTTCAACTGCTGCATTAAGTGATAAAATATTTGTTTGGAATGCAATTTGGTCAATTACTGTAATTGCTTCATTAATAGCAGTTACTTGCTCATTTATTTCATCCATTGATTTTACAGTTTCATTTGCAAAACCTTTACCTTCAGCAGCAGAGTTTCTTGTATCATTAGAAATACCTAACATCTCTTGTGCTTTTAAGCTTGTTTGTTCAATAGTACTTGTAATCTCATCAATAGCAGCAGCAGTTTCTTCTAAAGAAGATGCTTGACTTGTCGCATTATTACTTAATGTTCTAACACTTGAAGTTAATTCTGTTGAACTATTTTGTAATGATACTCCATCTGCTTGACTTGCTTGTAGCATATTTGTAATCATTTTATTCATTTGAATAATCTCATTACCAATCTTACCACATGATGAAGGGTCAAGTTGTGCCGTAAAGTCTCTATTTGTATATGTTGCTAATGTATCAATAATTACATTTAAATCTTTTCCAATTAGGCTTTCAAGATTTTTCAACATATCATTTAATAGATTTTTTAACTCATTCAATGAATCAGTATCTGTTTGTGCAGTTATTCTTTTATCTAGATGACCTTTTCCAACAGTATTTAGAATTGTTTTTACTTCTTCAATTAAATTATTGTCTTTATCAATACCTTCTTGAATCTTTTTAACATTTGTATTAATGTTGTATGCCATTACACCAAATTCATCCGTTGAATTTATCTCAATTGTTTTAGGACTTGTTGATTCTTTATTTAAATATTTAAAGAAATCATCTAAACCAAATGAAATAGAAGATAAGTTTTTATTTAATCTTCTAATTGAAATAGTGATAATACCTGCAATAATAAGTAAAGCTAATATACCTGCAACAATAGAAAAGTTTCTAATAAACATAGCATGTGATAAATACTCTTCTTCTGATACTGAAACAAAAAAAGTCCAGTTTGTATCAGTTTGTGCTATTGGAAAACTTTTTGAATAATAATATGAAGTCTCATTTGTTGTTGGTGAAACTCTTGAAAATATATAGTCTTTACCATCTTTTGACTCTTCTAATGCTGCTTTATAATCTTCTGTATCTTCATCAACATCATAAATTGATTTTCCTAAGAATTTTTCATTTGGATGACCAATAATTGAGTCATAACTATCTAAAATAAAAGTATAACCATGCTCATAAACTTTTATCTTTTTAGTCATTTTGGCAAATGTTTCTAAAACAATATCTCCACCAATAGTTCCAATATAATTACCTTTGTAATACATTGGCAATGAAAGTGTAGCCATAAGAGTATCAACTCCATCAACTGGATAGAAATATGGTTTTGTAATGTAATCTTTTCCTGATTTCATTGGACCACCAACCCATGCATCATTCTCATTATAAACTGCACCTGGTTGTATTTTATATTTTCCATTTGATTTTGTTACATATGGATTAAATGCACCATTTTTATCATAATAAAGTTTATTTGAATCATCTTTTACTGTATTAAATAATAATCCAGTATCTTTTATTTTGAACCATAAACCTGATAAATGAGGATTATGGTCTAATACTCTTTTTAAGTAAGAAACTGTCTCTTCTTCATCTAATTTAACATTATTATTTAATGCTTCTTCAAACTTTGATTTAAGCATTCTAATTACAAGAAATGATCTATCAATATCTCCTTGTACATCAGATGCATATTTTTCTGCTGTTTTTTGAATAAAATTCGATGCTTCTTCTTGAGAGCTATTATACGAATACTTTGATACAAAAAACATAGATAAACCGAATACTAAAATAGTAGTCCCTAAAACCTGGAAAAGAAGTTTATTCCCAAAACTTGAACTCTTTTTCATAGTTTTACTCTCCCCTTATTAATTTATATATTCATTGTATCATAATAAATTAATAAAAAGAAGAGTTAAAGTGTCAAAATAATTTTAAATTGTATCAAATAGTAGTTATTTCACATATTTTATAATTATTTTTTAGGATAAGTCATCTCTTCAGGTTTAACATATTTATCAAATTCTTCTTCTGTTAATAAGCCAAGTTTTAAAGCTTCTTCTTTTAATGTTGTACCATTTTTATGTGCAGTCTTAGCAATTTTTGCAGCATTTTCATATCCAATATAAGGATTTAAAGCAGTTACTAACATCAAAGAATCATTTAGATAATTGTTTATATTATTTAAATTTGGAGTTATTCCTATTGCACACTTTTCATTGAATGACACCATTGTATCGCTTAATAGTCTTATTGATTGTAAAATATTATATGCAATTACTGGTTTAAAAACATTTAGTTCAAAATTTCCTTGACTTGCACTTATTCCAACTGTTGAGTGATTTCCCATAACTTGAACTGCAACCATTGTCATCGCTTCACATTGTGTTGGATTTACTTTTCCTGGCATAATTGAACTTCCAGGCTCATTTTCAGGTATATTTAACTCTCCAATTCCGCATCTAGGACCAGAAGCTAGCCATCTAATATCATTTGCAATTTTCATTAAGTTACTTGCAAGTGCATTTAAAGCACCACTTAAAAATACTTCTCCATCATGTGAAGTTAAAGCATGAAATTTATTTGGGTGAGAAATAAAATCAAAACTAGTGTTAGTTTTTTCATTTAATACTTTACAAACCATATTTGAAAAATCTGGATGTGAGTTCAGTCCTGTTCCAACTGCTGTTCCACCAATTGCTAACTCACAAATATATTTCATACTATCTTTTAATTGTGCTTCTGCTTTGTTTAGCATATCAACATATCCACTTAATTCTTGACCAAGTGTTAATGGAGTTGCATCTTGTAAATGTGTTCTACCAATTTTAACAATATTTTTAAATTCTTCAGATTTTTTAGCGAAAGTATCTCTTAAAAGTTTAATTGCAGGGAAAAGCTGTTTTTGTATTTCTAAAACAAAAGATATTCTCATTGCAGTTGGATAAGTATCATTTGAACTTTGACCTTTATTAACATCATCATTTGGATGAATTAATTTGTTAACTCTAAAGTCTTCACCTAATATTTCAGTAGCTCTATTAGCAATAACTTCATTCATATTCATATTTGATTGAGTACCACTACCTGTTTGCCAAACAACAAGAGGGAAATTACCTTCAAGTTTTCCTTGAACTACTTCTTCGCAAGCTTGTATAATTGCATGTGTTTTATTATCATCTAATCTTTCAAGATTATTATTTACAATTGCGCAAGCTTTTTTTAGATGAGCAAAACCTAAGATTACTTCTTGTGGCATTTTTTCAGTACCAATAGGAAAGTTTTCTACACTTCTTTGTGTTTGTGCTGCCCAGTATTTATTATCTGGAACTTGCATCTCTCCCATTGTATCTTTTTCAATTCTATAACTCATATCTATTCTCCTTTAACTATAAAAGTTATTTTAAGAATATTATGATAATTAATATCAAAAACTAATTAACTACTTGATGTAATTTGGAACATTGTCCTAAATATAAGTCTTTACCACTTATATCATTTATAATATCTTGATAACTATAAATGTGTGCATTATAAACATAAACAAAAATTTCATCACCTTTTTGTAAATAGTTATGTTTACCAAAATCAGAGTATGCAGTTGCACCTGCTGCTATTATTATTCCTTTTGCTTTGTTTGCATTTTTTAAAAATGGAGATAAATCTTCTAAAGGACCACAATCTTCTTGTGTATTAAATTTATTTACCATCCAATCTTTTAATTGATTAAAAAAATAGCTATATGATTTAACAGCAGAAACTGTTCCATAATCATGTAAAACACCATCTCTTCTTAAAAAAGATGCTATGTGAAATCTATTTAATATAGATTCTTTTTCATCAAAGCTATCAATATTAATTAAATCTTGTGATATACCTTTTGTTTTTTCACCCCAGTTTTTTTTACAACTTAGTTTTTTACTATCGTTAGTTCTTAAAGAACAATCATTAAATGCTGCAAATTTTTTAGGAATAATATCGACTATCTTTTCATTTTCATATTCAAAATCACAAATAAGGGCAACTTCTGCTTCTACTTGAAGGTCTTCATTTTCTCTACCATGTGTCAAAATTTCTTCATCACAAATAGGGTATGTACCTAAAAAGCTATCATGATCTTTTATATAAAAAGGAAATAATCCTTTAGGAGCATCTTTATCTTCAGTTTTTATTATTGAAAATTCGTCTGCTTCTCCTGCCTCGCCTAAGTGATTTGCAAAGTTCCCCGCAACTGCAAATCCCAAATAATCTCTAAAATCCTCTTTTAACATTTGTATTCCTAATATAAATTTTAAAAACATATATTATATGCTTTTGTTCTAATATCTAATCAGTAATAAAAAATTAGTTGAATTATTTAAAAAAGTAGGGTAGAGTGGGTTAATCACAAGGATTTTACCTTGTGATTATTGATTAGTTTATATAGTTCTCCATTGTGCTGGTCCAGTAGTGTGAATAGAAGTACCTTCAGTATCCACAGCAACTGTAACAGGCATATCTTTTACTTCAAATTCGTAAATCGCTTCCATACCCATCTCTTCAAATGCTAATACTTT